>DYLE01000031.1:0-2888 GCA_020722245.1 Desulfonema limicola | reverse complement strand
GGGGTGGGATGCGGGACATCATCGTCCCGCATCCGAATAAGATAAAAGGACTACTTTTGCGTCTGACCGGTGGCTGCGCCGTGAAGCTTGACCTCAACCTTTTCAGTCAGCCCGGCATAGTATTCACGCAGGATGGCAAGAACCTCCTCGCGGCCGAAGTGGTCCGGAATGGGTGTGCCTTCAGAAAGCCCCTTGCGGAGCATGGTTCCTGAGAGAAGCACCCGGTCCTGTTTGGAATGCGGGCAGGTTCTTAAGGAAGCCATGCCGTCGCATTTGTGGCAGTAGAAGGTCCAGTCGATTTTAAGCGGGGTGCAGAGCAGGGCCTTGCCTGGTTCTTTCGGCTTGGGTATTTTGTCAAAGATGGTCTGGGCCTCAAACATTCCGTAGAAATCGCCCACGCCGGCGTGGTCGCGTCCGATGATCATGCGGGAGCAGCCGTAGTTCTGGCGGAAGGTGGCGTGCAGAAGGGCTTCCCTGGGGCCGGCATACCGCATGTCCAGCGGGTACCCGCCCTGAACGACATTCTTTTCCACAAAGTAGTTCTTCACCAGGACATCGATGCATCTCACCCGCACCTCGGCCGGAATGTCTCCGGGCTTGAGGTTCCCCACCAGGGAGTGGATATACACCCCGTCGCATACCTCCACGGCGATCTTGCAGAGGTATTCATGGGAGCGGTGCATGGGGTTTCTAAGCTGAAGCGCCGCGATCTCGCGCCATCCTCTTTCCTCAAATATTTTGCGGGACTGCTCCGGACGATGGTAGATGCCGGCGTACTTGGTCGGGTATTCGGCCTCGCTCAACACCTTGACCGGGCCGGCCAGGTTGAAAGCCTTCTGCTTCATGACCATCTGAACCCCGGGATGATCTTTTTCGGCAATGTCCCAGAATTCCTTCGGGGTGGCTGTGCCCTCGCCCATGAACACCTTTTCGCATTCATACCTTTTGTCCGCCTCGGCCATCTCATATTTTTCAGTGACCTTCATGGTGGCCATGATTTCATTGCTGCCGGGGTCGATGAGGGCGATTTCGTCGCCTTTCTTGATGGCGTCGGCATCTTCCTTTGATGCGTCAAGGGTCACCGGAACCGGCCAGAAGGTTCCGTCCGCCAGAAGAAAGTTGTCGCAGACGCCTTTCCAGTCGGCCCTGGTCATAAACCCGGTCAGCGGGGAAAACCCGCCGATGCCGATCATGATGAGGTCTCCCTTGACCCTCGGAGAAATGGGGACCTTTTTAAGGCCTTGCGCTTTTTTCTTTTCCGCTTCAAGTTCAGCGCCTTCAAGCAGGCAGCAGGTCAGTCCCTTGCCGCCATGGGGGGGAATCAGGTTTGACATGGTTTTACTCTCCTTTTTGTGTGTATTTGTGAACAGGTTGATTTTGCCGCAACCCCTTACCTTATTTTCTTGTTGTTTGGAAAAAAATTTATTAATAATTAAAAAAATTTTTGTCAAGCCAATTCAGGAAATATAATGTATAACGTCGACAGGTGATTAATCCATGAATGATCAGAGCCGGGAGTTTTCTCATCCCGCGTTAAACCAGCCGGTTATTGCCATAGGGGGAAATTACACCCTCATCAAGGAGATCCGCCTGCCTTATGACGGCCGGGAGATCCTCTGTCTGCTGGGCGCTGCCATCTTTGATACCTCCTGCTGCGGGGCCGGCGGCTGCCTGTATGCCCTGGTGCCGGGGTTTGTTCGAAGCTGGAAATTCAAAACCGATTCAGACGGGCGGCATGTTTCTCTGGTTGAGCCTGTTTCCGATGAAAGGACGCAGGAGGCCGTCAAAGCGGTCATTCTCAAGAGCGAACCGGTGCATCAGGTCAGCTTTTTGTGACAAGGCAAAAAGATGCCTGCTAAAACGGCAGGCGGGGCATCAGGATGTTTAAGACACTATAGGGTGAAACCCTCGACAGGGTATAGGGTGTGTTGAAAATGACGGCCTCGGCGGCCTTAAGGCCGCTTGCCACGGCCGGGCCGATCCCCTCGCCCATGTCATAGGTGGCCAGGCCCGCGGCATCCCCCACCAGAAAGGCGTTCCCGCTGCTTACGCATTTATTTCGGCTTCGCAGGTAATAGGTGTATCCGCGGGGGGCAAGGTCGAGATTAGGGATTAGCGCCTTTTCCCGCAGCCTGTCGATGAACCGGTTCCAGTGGGTTTTAATATTTACACCTTTTTTTTTCAGTGACAAAAATTTTCCGCCGATCCCCAGGTTCAGGTATCCCTTACCTTTGGGAACATACCAGGCATACCCCGGCAGGCCGTCCTCAAAAAACCAGAGATAACAGCGGTTGTCTTTGTATGGGAACGGAAACTCCGTTTCTAATGCGCAGATCAGGGATTTTCGAGGCCGGGGATGCCGGGGCGCAAAAAAGGTGCGGTAAACCGGGCAGTGGGTGCCGCCCGCGCCGATCAGGTACCTGCACCGGTAGGTTTTGTCGATGCAGTAGCCGGATGTCTCTTTTTCAATGGTTTTGACCTGATGCAGGTGGACGGGAATCCCCGCGCGTTGGAGCATCCAGCTATCGAATTCATAGCGCCGGATAGAATACTGGCGTGTTTTGACAGCGATGCGATGCCCCCAGAAATGGCAGATCAGCCGGTCAAAGGTCAGGATGCCGTGGGGGTATTTTTCAGGAGTAACCTCCAGCAGCCTGAAAACGTTGGGCGTGACCCAGCCGGCGCAGAGCTTGGTCCGGGGAAAGGGGCTTTTGTCAAGGATGAGGGCATCGATTCCGGCCCGGTTCAGCCGCCATCCGCAGGCCGATCCTGCGGGGCCGCCGCCGATAATAATGACGGTTGCCTCAATCATCAGCCGGTATGCCGCAAGACGGGTTAAACATGGCGGCAGTCCGGTTGCGGCCTGCCGATTTTGGTCATGACGATCT
>DYLE01000030.1 GCA_020722245.1 Desulfonema limicola | reverse complement strand
GCCCTCACGATCCGGAAAAACCACCCCGCGTAAAATCAATCGCGGATTTTGGGAACAGATTCGAGCTTGACAAGCCCTCAACTTCTTTCTAAAATAAATAAGATTTTTATATCAACATCTTTTGAATGATTAACGGGCAGGGCATCCTAATGAAAGTTAATTTTCTAAACGGAGGAGTCATCTACCTCATCTTTATTTGCCTCCTGTTGATCATCGGATGCAAAACTTATCAGACCGCCTACTTTGGGGTGGAGGATGAGGCCATTACCGCTCCGAAGGAATTCCACGACACCAGCGTGGCGATTGAAACCGCCAAGGAAACCGCGGATTCACTGTATGCGGAAAAGAAAATCAACGAAGCCATGGACCTCGGCAAGGAGGCATCTGAAACCTACTGGGCCTGCTACGATAAAATCGCCAAGGATATTCTGGGCCTGGCCTGTCAGGCGGCCTATGAGGCCGAGCTGTATCATCCCCTGCCTTCGCCCCCGACCCAAAAGCGGCAGCCTGCCCTGTCCACCCCCTTGAGGTCGCCTGAAAGCATAAAAGGCAATGATCCGTTTGCCGGGTTAAAGGCGCTACCGCCCTGCATGGTGCTTGAGACCTTTTATTTTGATTTTGATTCCGCTGCGCTCAAACCGAATGCAAAGCCCCTTTTGGAAAGGCAAACCGATTTTATGAAAAAGCATTCGGAATCCGTATTTGAAATCGCAGGCCATACGGATTCGGTCGGCCCGGATGATTACAACCAGAGGCTTTCCCTGCGAAGGGCGAAAAGCGTGGCAGGATACCTTACGGCCAAGGGGATTTCGAACAACCAGCTGTTCATCGATGGATACGGCGAGACCCAGCCCATCGCTTCGAACCAGAGCGAAAAGGGCCGGGCAAAAAACAGACGCGCCGAAATACGGGTGATGGGCTCCCTGCTGCCCCGGTTTGCCATAGAAAACATCGGCTCATTGCCTAGAGGAACGACCCTTGAGGTGGTTACTTTCAACTGCAATGACCATACCCTTCAACCCGTATACCGCACGGTTTTGGATCATATGGTGCCGATCCTGAAAAGAAGTCCGTGGGTTAAACTGGAAATCGCGGGGTATACCGATATCTCCGGAACCCTGAAAAAAAACCTGTCCCTGTCGCTTGAACGGGCCAATTCCGTTAAAAACTATCTGGTTTCAAAGGGGCTTTCAAAAAACCGAATGGACATTAAGGTATATGGGACAGCCGATCCCATCTCCTCCAACGACTCCAGCATCGGCAGAGGGCTGAATCGACGGGTTGAAATCAAAATCGCCCGGTAGGCTTTTTTCGGCTCATTCGGCTGGCCGAGATTTTTTTTGCAGCCGCCACGGGTTTTTTCCATCCGAGATCCGCGTTTCGCAAAACAACGCGAATGTGCAGGGGGTGTTTTTCATGTTGACAAAATATTTTAACCTATGATTTAGATAACACTTAAATTTTAAAACCCATTTGTATGATTCTCTAAAATAAGGATAAGGATAAATGAAACGGACATTTCAGCCCAGTAAGATCAAACGGGCAAGAACGCATGGTTTTTTAAAACGAATGTCGACAAGACAAGGGAGAGAGGTAATCAAAAGGCGCAGGGCCAAGGGCAGGAAGCGTGTAACGGTTGAATGAGAAGGGTGTTTACGGTCTGATCGATTCCCCGGTCGAGGTGACGCAATTTAGGTTAAAAAAAGCCGATAGGATTCTAAAACGGTCGGATTTTGTATTATTATCAGACCTGGGGAAAAAGGTTTCCGACCGTTTTTTCGTTATCCTGTATATGCCGGGGAGATTCGACCGACCGCGAATGGGGGTCACCGTTTCCAAACGGATAGGGAACGCGGTGACACGGAACAGGCTGAAAAGACTATCAAGGGAATACTTCAGGTTGAACAGGGGGCGGATTCGCAGGGCTTGGGATATCAATATCATCGCAAAAAAATCCGCTGCAACGATGCCGTCTTCGAAGATTTTTGCCTCATTGGGAGGACTGTTTGACAGAATAGGAGCAGGGTAGCCATTAAATATCTGTTTTTATTTATAATTAAGTTATATCAATATATACTCTCCCCTGTTTTAGGGCCGACATGCCGTTTTTATCCTTCCTGTTCCGTGTATGCCTATGAGGCGATAAACAGATATGGGGTGTTGAAAGGGGGGTATCTCGCGTTTAAACGGATACTGCGGTGCCACCCTTTTCATCCGGGAGGGATCGATCCTGTTCCGTGAATCCGGCGCGAGCGTAAAACGCCCAGTGCCCAATGCAGTTCATTATTCTGTTTATCAAAAAATTTTATAGTCCATTAAACAGCCTTCGAGTCACCCCTTATGACGGACGATGTTTTTTTAAGTCAAGCCGAACCAACCTTCCTTATGGCGCCCTGCATGTTTATAGCCTGATCATGTGTTTATTTTGAGTATTAGCCGAAATTTGAGTGGGGCCGTAGCTTTTTTTGCCTTTTGGTGGCAATCTGTATCCCCTGGAGGCAGGCGGTTTTTTGCCTGGTTCGGGCGTGCCTCTATTTGGAATTCGGGGTTTTATCGGAAATAGGAGATGGGTATGGAACAAGGGCGTTTGTTTCTTGCGATTTTACTTTCAATCCTGGTGTTTTTTATCTGGGAACTTATTTTTGTTGAAAAACAGGAAGTTAAGACTCCTCAAGCGCCTGAGAAAATAAGCCAAGCAGGTCCAGTGTTGGCCCCCATCTCCACTATAGAACCGCAGGATGAAACGGAAGCGACGGGTGAAGACTCGGGACGGCATTTTAAAACCCTGCAGGTTCGGTCGCGGCTGTATTCCGCCACGGTTTCGGAAAAAGGAGCGGCCCTGACCAGCTTTGTTTTAAATGACTATCGGGAGAGCATGGATGAGGCCGCCGAAAACAAGCAGCTGATTTCCCCCCTTAACACATCAGGGACCCTCTTGTTACGGTTTGCAAAAGATCCCGCAGCTCAACCCCCGCATGTCGTCTATACAACGGATTTTTCAGGGGATATTCTAGAGATCGCCGACGCCGCGCGATCCCTCTCCTTTTTTGGGCGGCTGTCATCCGGGCTGATGGTGGAAAAAAAGTACACCTTTTATCCGGACAGCTATAAGATAGGGCTGGAGGTTTTGCTTACAAACACCTCGAATCAGCCGATTGAAAACAGTTTGATCGTGGGCCTGGCCAACCCTCCGCCGGATGATAAAAAAACTTTTGCCTTTGAAGGGCCGTTTGCCTATGCAAATAAAAAGCTGAAGCAGTTTCCGGTTAAAAAGCTGGATAAACAAAACGGGCTGACCGGCGATATCGAGTGGGTCGGCCTTGAAGACCAGTATTTCATGACCGTGCTGGTTCCTGAGTCTTCTGCGGATTCAACGATTCAGATCCTTCTAAACAAGATGGATAACCGGCTGGAGGTTTTTTATTTTAAAAAAGAGCGGGCGTTGCAGCCGGGTGAGCAGGAGCGGCACGGGTTTTCGGTTTTTCTGGGGCCTAAACGGATGTCTGATCTAAAGGCCGCCGGCCAAAACCTTGACAAGGCGATCAACTTTGGTTTTTTTGATGTCATCGCCAAGCCCTGCCTCTGGATGATGAACCAGATTCACGACCGGTTCATTCCCAACTACGGCATTGCCATTATCCTGCTGACCCTCCTGTTTAAGGTTATTTTCTGGCCCTTGGGCACCAAAAGCTATAAATCCATGGCCGAGATGAAAAAGCTTCAGCCGCTGATGGCGGAGATTCGGCGCAAATATAAGGATGACAAAAAAAAGATGAACGAAGAGATGATGGGGTTGTACCGGACCTACAAGGTCAACCCTTTAAGCGGTTGTCTTCCCATGATTATCCAAATCCCTGTATTTTTTGCTTTTTATAAAATGTTGTACGGGGCGATCGAGCTGCGGCATGCCCCCTTTCTGCTCTGGATCAACGATCTTTCAGCTCCGGACCGGCTTTTTGAGTTTAATTTTGCCATTCCCCTGATGACCCCGCCGTACGGGATTCCGGTGTTGACGGTGATCATGGGGATCACCATGTACGTGCAGCAGAAACTCTCTCCGCCCCCGGGGGATCCTTCCCAGGCCCGGCTTATGATGATGATGCCGCTGATTTTTACCGTGATCTTTATCAATTTTCCATCGGGGCTTGTTCTTTACTGGCTTTTCAACAATGTCCTGTCGATCGTCCAGCAATACTATATCACCCGAAAAACAGTTTAGCGGGAGGATGTTCATGAAGCCTTTTTTAGATTTTGAAGAAAAAAGCGTGGAAAAGGCCGTTCAAAAAGCCTGCGATAAGCTTCAGGTGTCGAAGGATCATTTAAAATACGATATCATTTCGCACGGTTCAAGTGGTATTTTTGGTCTGGTGGGGGCCAAAAAGGCGGTAATCCGGGTGTTTCTAGATGAACCGCCCAAAGAAGAAGACAGGGCTATCCTCAAGAAAGAGATCGCCGGAAATGAGCCTGCGGCCGACCTGAACCGATCCAACCGGGAAACGGTAACCGCTCTGATTGATGAAGCCTTCGGCGGTCCGGAGGCCAAGGAGGAGACCGCCCCGCCGGCGGTGGTGCCGTCTGAGCAGGCGATCCCGGTGGCCCGGGAACTGATCGACAAAATCATTGCGGCATTATCTGTGGATGTGGCGGTGACGGTCGATCAGACCGAGGACCCGTGCACGATCTGCATCACCGGCCCGGATGCGGGGGTGGTGATCGGAAAGCGGGGGCAGACCCTGGAGGCGATCCAATACCTGGTGGATAAACTTGTGGCCAAGCAATGCGGCAAAGGCGCCCAGATCCTCATTGATGCCGGAGGGTATAGGGAAACCCGAGGGTCCGAATTGAGGGAACTGGCCTTTCGCCTGGCGGAAAAAACCCTTCAAACCGGCAAACCCTCGTCCATGAACCGGATGAATGCCCATGACCGGCGGGTGGTTCATCTTGCCTTAAAAAACAACCGGTCGGTGCGCACCCAGAGCGTGGGGGATGGGTATTATCGAAAGCTGATTATTTTTCCTCAAAAAAAGCGCCGCCAGAAATAAACGGAAGCCGTTATCGTAAAGGGAGCTTGCACCGGTTTTGACCGGATAGGCCCATATCATGGAAGATTCAACCATCGCCGCCATCTCCACCCCGCCCGGTAGCGGCGGTATCGGAGTAATAAAGATTTCCGGGCCGTGTGCGATCAACATCGCCCGCGCCATTTTCCGCCCCGGTCCCCGCCGCCCCCCCTGGTCCGGAGATGAGGGGGAAAACAAGGAGGGGTTCAAATCCCGTCGGCTTTATTACGGCCATATCATCGAGCCCGGCACGGACCGTGTGATCGACGAGGTGCTGTTTGTCGTGATGCGGAAGCCTTTTTCCTACACCGGCGAAGATGTCGTGGAAATACAGGCCCATGCCGGAGCGCTCGTACTGAAAACCATTCTGAGCCTATTAATCCAGGAAGGCGCC
This sequence comes from Desulfonema limicola, assembly GCA_020722245.1. Classification (GTDB taxonomy): domain Bacteria; phylum Desulfobacterota; class Desulfobacteria; order Desulfobacterales; family Desulfosalsimonadaceae; genus DYLE01. Next base: position 10,999 of record DYLE01000030.1, on the reverse strand, counting down.
CGGCTGGCGGAGCCCGGAGAATTCACCAGGCGGGCATTTTTAAACGGACGGATCGATCTGACCCAGGCCGAGGCGGTGATCGATATCATCAACGCCCGCTCCCCAGCCGCCATGGATATGGCCATCACCCAGATCATGGGGGGGCTGAAGCAGGCCGTGACATCCCTTCGATCGGCGCTGGCGGATGTTCTGGGTGAAATCGAGGCGGCCATCGATTTTTCAGATGACGCCGACATCCCCTTTCATCCCGGCGCGCTTGCCGACCGCCTGGAGCAGGATGTGGTTCGCCACCTTCAGACCCTGATTCGCCGGCATGAGGATGAGGATTTTCTTCGGGAAGGGCTGAAGGTGGTGATTGTGGGAGGTCCCAATGTGGGCAAATCCAGCCTGATGAACCGGCTCATCAACAGGGAGAGGGCCATCGTTACAGAGATTCCCGGAACCACCCGGGATTTTATCGAGGAGTCCTTTATCATGCAGGGGATTCCGATTGTGGTGACCGATACGGCCGGCATGCATGAGAATCCAGATCCCATCGAACGGATCGGCATCGAAAAAGCGTGGGAGCATGTCGTATCTGCGGATCTTATCCTTTTTACAATGGATGCCGGCAGGCCGGTAACGCCGGCGGATTTCGCCCTGTTTCAAAGATTGGAGGGGAAAAAATGCATCCTGGTGATCAACAAGATGGATCTGCCTCAGGCAAAGAAGCTGTTCAGGCTGCCCCAAAAGTGGGCGGCGGTCCCCAAGGTCGAGACCTCCGCCCTTTACAATCGGGGGATTGATGCGTTAAAGGATCAGATGGCGGCGCTCGCCGGTGACGTCGCTGGGGATACGGTTCACCGGATTGTGCCCAACCTGCGGCAAAAGCAGGGGTTGGAAAGGTGTCTGGCCTCTACCCGGAAGGCGGCCGAGGGGTTACGTCAGGCGGTTCCCCTGGAGCTGATTTCCATTGATGTGAGAGAGGCGATAGAGGCGCTGGCCGAGGTCACAGGGGAGCGTGCAGGCAAAGACGTGCTGGAAAATATTTTTAGCCGGTTTTGTATCGGCAAATAGGGTGGAGTATTGGAGGGGGACGGCGTGCGCAAGGGGATGTTTCACGTGAAACATTTTTTCGAATCGAATGAAGCCGTCTGTGGCGGAGGATCGGCCTTCCAGTGCGCATAAAACGCCCAAACCAAAAGATGATGGAACCGTAAAAAGTCAAAACTGTTCGCTTCGTGAGTCTTTCGGGGCGCGATTTGCATTGAATGCGAAGTTGCAAGAACTCGGCGCAAGCGCCTCAAACAGCTTGCAATTTTTAACGCATTCAACGCAAACCGCTTTTCCCCCCGAAAGCCTCAATCTCGCTCACAGCTGACTTTTTACCAATGCATCAAAAGATAAAGGAGGCAATGCCGATGGGCATCGATCTGATCCCATTTTTTAAAAAATATGAGGCCATTGTGGCCCGGGCAGAGGCTGTATTTGCGCAAATGAAGCACGAGTATCCTGAAGAGGTGCGGTGCCGGCCGGGGTGCTCGGATTGCTGCTTTGCGCTTTTTGATTTGACCCTGATCGAGGCGTTGTATCTGAACTATCATTTTAATCAAAAAATGGACGGCAAGAAAAAGGCGCAGCTGGTGGAGCGGGCCAACGCGGCCGACCGCAAGGCCTACCGTATCAAAAAAAGGGCGTATCGTTCCGTCCAGGAGGGAAAAGACGAGGCGGATGTGCTGCGGGAGGTCGCCATGGAAAGGATTCGCTGCCCGTTGCTCAACGAAAAGAACCTTTGCGAGTTGTATGACTACCGGCCAATCGCCTGCCGGGTTTACGGAATCCCCACAGCGATCGGTGGAAAGGGGCATACCTGCGGGTTGTCCGGGTTTATCCCCGGTCAGCGCTATCCGACCTTCAATCAGGACATTATTCATGGACATCTTCTGAAGCTGTCGGCCGAGTTCGTTCGAGAGATTCATTCCGCCCATACCCGAATGGCGGATATCCTCGTCCCCGTATCCATGGCGTTGATCACCGATTACAATGACGAATATCTGGGGATCCGCGCCATTGCGTCGGAAACCACATCGAAAGGGAGCCCAGATCCGGGAGGGAAAGATGGAAGATGCCTTTAACGATGAAGCCGCTCGGAAAAAAGCGATTTTTGACGGCATGTCCCCGAGGCGGCAGAAGCAGATCTTAAAAAAAGGGTATGAGAACTGGAATCCGTTTCTTGAGCCCAAGGACCCCGTTGATATTCGAAAGGACAGGACCCAAAGAACATCCCAAATGCTGATCCGGGAGTTTCTGGCCACCCGGAGTATCGAAAATTACAGCAACCTCTATGGAAGGGGCGCATTTGAAATCTGTATGGGGATCATTAATCAGGATGAGCGGTTTCTGGGGATGTTTGATTTCGCCTGCTGGTATGCCGAGCTTTTAAAAAAAGAGGGGGATGTGAAGGGCGAAGGATAAAAAATTGGGGTCGGAAGAAAAAAATCGATTCGTGAAAGGCCTCAGGTTGAATGATTTTGCGATGAGGCATACACGGATATGGCTGGATCAAAAATCGTTTTATTTTGAGGCTTTCAGGGGGTCGCCCCAAAAAACGGACCTAAAAAACCGGGCATCCGGTGTCACTTGAAGAAATGGCAAAGGATCGGAAGCAGGAGAATGATGCAGAGAATAAGGATCCCCGGCGGCGAGAGGTAGGGGGCATACCAGGGTTTCCTCAAGGCTTTTCCCTTTTTGACCTCGCTTAAAAACCAGTTTCCAAGAATACCGGCTGCGGCAAGAACAGCGACAACCTTTGCGAAATAGAGCAGCACACGATCCCCCTTTTTGGGTTATTCAAAAAACCTTTCCTCCGAGGCTGCAGCCTCCGGGGCGTCGTTTTCATAATCCCTGGGCCCGGGGATTTTTTTATTTTTAAAATGTTCCCGGTACCATTCGTATGCGATGATCATCGACATGATCTCATTGCTTCCGGTCCAGATGCTTGCCAGGCGCAGGTCGCGCACGATCCGTTCGACCGGATAGATGTTGGTATACCCGATGCCGCCCATCACCTGCATGGCGTTATGGGCGACCTTCTGGCAGGATTCAGTGACGAATTTTTTCGCTTCTGAAACCATCCTTCTGATACGGTGGGCATCAATTCCGTGGTCCACTGCTTGAGCGGTGGTATAGATCATCGCCCGACAGGCATCCATCAGCATGGCCGCTTCCGCGATCTGAAAGCTGACACCTTGAAAACTGCTGATTGTCGTTCCGAATGCCTTTCTTTTGGTGGTGTATTCCGTTGCCACTTCAAGCGCGGGGCGTGCGCTTCCGATGGTCATGGCTGCGGTTCCGAGCCTTTCCGGAATCATCATGGTTTTAAACACAGGGTAGGCCCCGTTAATTTTTCCGATGACGTTTTCCTTGGGGACCCTGACGTCCTTGAAAACCAGCCTTCCGGCGCCGCCGCCCCGGCATCCCATGAGGCCGTAGAGGTATTGGGTTTCCACCCCGGGCCCGCGGTCCACAATCAGGCAGGTCAACGCCTTGTGCGGCTCGGCCTTTGGGTCGGTTTTGGCGTAGACCAGGAAGTAGTCCGCGCCTTCGGCGCCCACGATGAACCGCTTCTGGCCGTTGAGTATAAAATGATCCCCTTTATCCTCGGCAATGGTGGTGGTTCCGAAAAAATCAGATCCGCCTCGGGGTTCCGTAAGGCATTCCGCGGCAAAAATCTCTCCTTTAAGCAGCGGTTTGACGTACTTTTCTTTTTGCGCGTCCGTGCCGTGCAGGATGATCGCGTCGCACACCAGCTCGGCCCCCACGCCAAACACGCAGGCAAAGATATATCCCAATGTGCCGATCTCTTCCAGGACCGCGGTGGTCGTCACCCAGTCCAGCCCTCGGCCGCCCCACTGGACGGGGTATCGGCAGCCGAGCAGGTTGCGTTTTCCGGCCTCCCGGAGAAATTCCTTGGGAAACTGGATCTTGTCCTGGTCCATGTCAAGGATCATCTGCCGGGGGACCCATTTGACGAGCTCCCTGGCCTGGTCCCGGATTTTGATGGATTCTTCGGATAAAAGATAGTCGGTCATTTTTTCCCCTTCTTAAAGATAGAGTCCGCTAAAATTAACGTTAACGTAAATTTAATTTCATTCACGCATCGGTGTCAAGGGATAATGGTTTGAATGAAAATGTATAAGCTGTTATGGTAAATATTATACCAAAGCAAATGATTTACCCTCAAACCCGCTAAAGAGGATTTCATGCCGCCAGCCGATATTCTTCGCAGCCTTGAGGATCCTGTTCCGGACGATGAGGTGCATGCCTGGTGGGCGGACCTTGATCTTTCAGAGAGGGTGATTTCGCAACTGGCGGCGCTGCTTTCGGAGCAGGAGAAGAACCGCGCAAGGCGGCTCATTCATCCTTTGCATCGGACTTATTTTACGGCAGCCCGCGGCCTGCTGAGAATCATTTTGGGGAGCTACCTGAAAATTCCACCGGAAAAAGTGTGCTTTGAATATACCCGGCAGGGAAAGCCGTATCTTGCCGATTCGAGCCCTTCGTTTGGCCTTTGTTTCAACCTTTCCCACTCCCGGGGAACAGCGCTGTATGGCATATGCAAAAACCGCAGCATCGGGGTGGATATCGAGCGGATAGGCCCGCTCTCCGGCATGGCCGCGATGGTTCGACGCTACTTTTCCGAAAAGGAGGCGGCCCAAATCCGTGCACAACCTCCGAATTCGCAAAATAAAATATTTTTTCAATACTGGTCCATGAAGGAGGCCTGCCTCAAGGCCAGAGGAGACGGCCTGAGCGGATTGCACCGGATTGATCTGGCCGCCGACACCCGTGGGATCACCTCTGAGACGGTGGTTTTGGATGATTCCCAAAAGCCCTGGTTGGTCCGGCCTCTCTTTGTGGATGAGAAACATGCCGCAGCCGTTGCCCTGGAGGGCGATGCCTCCTGCCGAATGGTGTGCCGGAAATGGCGGCCATAGAGTCCGGATTCAACGGATAATGCAGGATTTGACATGGGGCGCGGCGATGGATTGAAGCCGCTTGAGGTCAGGATCGCTGTAACACCGGTCTTTTCCATTGAAAAATTCAGGGTGCAGCACGTTTTGGGTTTGCACTTTTTGAAGCGCCAGAAGGTCCGCGCCGTCTATGATGCGCGACATGATCCCCATGGCGTCTTCGTCCACCATCGGCTTGACGCAGGTGGTTCGGAACTCATGGGGCAGCCCGGATTTTAGAATCATTTGGACGCTGGACCGAATATCCCGGGGCTCGCACCGGGGGGCGATGACTGGCGCATACCGCTCAGGAACGGTTTTTACATCCATGGCGATATAGTCGATCAGCGACTCGTCAATCAGCTGCCTTACGACATTCGGACGGCTTCCGTTGGTATCCAGTTTGATCGGGTAGCCAAGGTTTTTGACTTCCCGGCAGAAAAAAGAAAGGTCGCTCTGCAGGGTCGGTTCCCCTCCGGTGATCACCACCCCGCCCAGAATCGGTCTGCGCTTTTTTAAAAACGCAAGCACCTCCTGAGGATCGAGCCCTTTCTCTTTAAGAGACGGCTTGACCAGCTCCGGGTTGTGGCAGTAGGGGCAGTCGAAATTACAGCCCAGGGTAAAGATCACGCAGCTGATTTTTGAAGGGTAATCGATCAGGGAGGTTTTTTGAATCCCGCCGATACGCATGATCAGTTGGCCGCCTGGGTTTTATTCAGGTCGAATGTTTTTCGAATGTTAAATTCGGACTGCTTGCCGTTGTTCCACTGGTTGACCGGCCTCAGGTATCCGACGATTCGGGAATAGATCTCCGTGGGCATATGGCATTTCGGGCACTCCTCGTGATGGCCGGGTAAATACCCATGGCTGGCGCAGACGCTGAAGGTGGGGGTTAGGGTAAAATACGGCAGCCGGAAGTGATCGGTGACTTTTTTCACCAGGCTTCGGGTCGTTGCGGTGTCCTCCACCTGTTCGCCGAGAAAGATATGGAAAACCGTCCCTCCGGTGTATTTTGTCTGAAGCTCGTCTTGAAGCTCTAAAGCTTCAAAGATATCATCCGTGTAATTGACCGGAAGCTGGCTGGAGTTGGTGTAGAAGGGGTCTGCGCCGTCGCGATAGAACGATTCGTTTGCGCAGATGATGTCCGGGTAGCGTTTTTTATCCATCATGGCCAGGCGGAAGGAGGTTCCCTCGCCGGGGGTGGCCTCAAGGTTGAAGATCTCCCCGGTTTCCGCCTGGATGCGTTGAATCCGCTGGCGCAGAAACTCAAGCACCTCAAGGGCAAATGCATGCCCCTCCGGGCTTGCGATGTCCTTTTTCAGGAAGTTTAAGCAGGCCTCGTTCATGCCGATGATGCCGATGGTGGAAAAATGGTGGCTCCAGTATGCGCCGGTCCTTTCCTTGATGGCTCGCAGATAAAACTTGGAATAGGGATAGAGGTTTTGCTCGGTGAATTTTTCCAGCACCTTGCGTTTGATGATGAGGCTCTCCTTGGCGATATCCACCTGCCGGTTGAGCGCATCAAAAAAATCGTCCCGGCTGGCGGCGGTGTATCCGATTCGAGGAAGGTTGATGGTGACCACCCCGATGGAGCCGGTCAGGGGGTTTGCGCCGAAGAGCCCGCCTCCCCGTTTATGCAGCTCCCGGGTGTCCAGCCGCAGGCGGCAGCACATGGACCGGGCGTCCTCGGGCGACATGTCCGAATTGACGAAATTGGAAAAGTAGGGAATGCCGTATTTTCCTGTCATTTTCCATATGTTTTCGATGTTTTTATTGCTCCAGTCAAAATCCCTGGTGATGTTGTAGGTGGGAATGGGAAAGGTAAAAACCCGACCCTTGGCGTCCCCTTCCATCATCACCTCGGCAAAGGCGCTGTTTAGCATGTCCATTTCCGGCTGAAAACTGCCGTAGGTTTCCTTCTGGTACTCCCCGCCGATGATGACCGGGGAATCCTTTAAGGTGACCGGAACGGTCAGGTCCATGGTGATGTTGGTAAACGGGGTCTGAAAGCCGACCCGTGTGGGAATGTTGACATTAAACACAAACTCCTGGAACGCCTGTTTTACCTCCTTGTAGGAGAGGTGGTCATACCGGATGAACGGCGCCAGCAGGGTGTCAAGATTGGAAACCGCCTGGGCGCCGGCCGCCTCGCCCTGGAGGGTATAGAAAAAGTTGACGATCTGGCCCAATGCGGATCTTAAGTGCTTGGGCGGCGCGCTTTCAACCTTGCCGGGAACCCCCATAAACCCGACCTTGAGCAGGTCCTGAAGGTCCCATCCCACGCAGTAGACCGAAAGCTGGCTTAAATCGTGGATATGCAGGTCCCCGCTGGTATGGGCGTTTCGAATCTCCGGGGGGTAGATCCGCCGGAGCCAGTACTCGGCGGTGATGTCGGATGAGATGTAGTTGTTCAGCCCCTGCAACGAATAACTCATGTTGCTGTTTTCTTTGATTTTCCAGTCCATCTGGTCCACATAGTGTTCCACCAGTTCGACGTTTGCCCGTGCAGCAATGTTTCGAATCTGGGCATGCTGTTCCCGGTAGATGATATACGCCTTGGCGGTTTTATAGAACGGAGAGTCCAGCAGAACCCGTTCAACGATATCCTGAATATCCTCCACCTCCGGAGGCTGTTCAGAAATCATCTCGTGGGCCAGGGTCAGCACCTTCAGGGTCAGTTTTTTTGCCTCTTTTTCGGTAAACTCGCCGGTAGCCTTACCGGCCTTGGCAATGGCGTCGGTGATCTTTGATGCGTCAAATTTTACGATCCGTCCATCCCGCTTTTTGATGCTTTCAAACATGACAACCCCTTTCGCGTAAAGTCCTTAAGATCCTATTCTCACGGGTGCGTTTTTTATTTAAATGATGGTTTAACAGGCCGCTGAAATCTGTTCAGGTATGAACACACTATCACTATATATTGATATTTGTCAAGCAAAAAAATCAATATATGGTATGGTAGTTAAACCCTGTTTTTTTTATGAACCGTGCAACCCGGCCAGCCTGGGAAGAAAAAGGGAAAGCCCCGGAAAAACCGAAAGAATAATTAAAACCAGGATATCCACTAGTACAAACGGAATCGCCTGTTGGGCCACGGCATCCACATCGGAATGGATCAGGTTGGCGGCGGTGAACAGGTTAACCCCCACCGGCGGCGTGGTCTGTCCGATGGCCAGGGCCGTGACAAAAATAACCCCGTACCAGAGCGGATCGATATGAAAGGCCTTCATCACCGGAATGAGGATCGGCATCACCAAATAGGAGATGGAAATGGCGTCGATGAACATGCCCAGCACCAGCAGCAGCAGGTTGATGAGGATAATCATGATATAGGCGTTCGGGGAGATGCCGACGATAAACGCCGCGGCCCGGTCGATGGCGCCGGTGACCGAGGCGGTCCATGAAAAAATCCCGGCAAACGCCACAATGAACATGATCACGGAACTGGTGACACTTGCGTCCACAAGAACATCCATAAGGCCGGCCCAGGTGATGGATCGGTAAATGAAAACCGCCACAAAAAGGCTGTAGAACACGCTCACCACGGCCGCCTCCGTGGGGGTGAAAACCCCGGTGTAGATCCCGCCCAGAATAATGACCGGCGAGAAAAACGCCCATAGCGCGTCCTTTAAGGCGGTCAGGATCTGGCGAAGGTCCCCTTGCCGGGTGATGCCTTTATACCCCCGCTTTTTTGAAATGAGATAGGCGGTCAGCGCCGTGGCGATTCCGATGAGGATTCCCGGAATGACGCCCGCGACAAACAGCGCGCTGACCGAAACGCTGGTGATGCTGCCGTAGATGATAAAGGCGATGCTGGGCGGAATAATGATGGAGAGATCCGAGGAGTTGGCGATCACCGCGCCGGCAAAATTTTTATCATACCCGTGTTTGATCATGGGGACCAGCAGGATCAGACCCACCGCCGCTGTGGTCGCCGGTCCGGATCCGGAAAGCGCGCCCCAAAGCATGCAGGTAAACACCGCCACCATGGCCAGGCCGCCGGTAACCCGACCCAGCAAGAGTTCGAAGAACCGGGCGATGGCTGCGGCAAGCCCGGCTTTATCAAGCATCACGCCGGCCAGGATAAAAAAGGGGACCGCAAGCAGGGGAAACGAGGCGATCCCCGAAGAAAAACCGATGCCGATGATGCCGGCCCCCAGGTTAAACCCGAACACCGTGACCACGGCCGCCGCCCCCAGAGCCGTACCGATGGGCAGGCCGATGAGCATGAGGATAAAAAATACCAGGGCGAGCAGAAGGATATCCATCTATTCTTCAGGTCCGCTTTCCATATGCTGAAGGCTGGCTGCTGCGTTTTTATAGATCCCTGAAAAAACAAAGACAGAAAGCGCCGGGATTCCCGAGTAATAGATCCACACCGGAACCCCCAGGCCCGGGGATGTGGCCTGAAACAGCAGGATTTCATCATAAATGGCCTGGAGCATGAACAGGTCCACGACCACAAAAAGCCCAGCGCTCATCAGGGCGCTAAAAACTATAACCCATTTTTTTACCCGGTTAGGAAACAGGTTGTAGAGGGTCACCATTCCCAGCTGGCCTCCCCGTTCAAAGGCGATGCCTGATCCGATGACGGTCAGCCAGACAAACAGGTTGATGGTGATCTCTTCGGTGGCGGCAAATGAAAAGTGAAACAGGTAGCGGCTCAGGGCGTTGATAAAGGCGATGGCGGCCATCAAAAAAAGAAGAAGCGCGGCGATCAGGTGGTCCATGCGAAGACGGGGTTTTGAAAGCATGCCTGCGTTTTTATTCATATTTATTTGAATTTTTAATAAATTTATTGATTGAAGGGATCCGTTGCTCGATCCGGAAAAAGCCTTTTATTCCTGCAGTTGGGCCATGTCGGCCCTTGCTCCGTCCACCAGGTCTTTGCCGATTTTTTCCGCCCATTTTTCAAACACCGGCTGAGTGGCTGATTTAAACGCGGCCCTTTCCCGGTCTGAAAGCACGGTCACGGTCATTTTTTGTTCCCGCAAATGCCCCATCGGGTCCGGCACCGCCATCTCGTGATTAAATTTTTGCTCAAGCAGCCGGATGGATGTTTCTCCATCCAGCCCGGCCCGGCACAGCGCCTTTTCATACTGGGCCGCCTCTACAGCGGCTTCCGCAATCCCCTGTTGAATTTTTTGAGGAAAGTCCTCCCACTGTTTTTTGTTCCAGAAGAGGATCAGGGGATCGGCCAGGTAATTCCAGAAGGTCGCCTGTTTGTGAAACTGCCAGATCTGCACCGGAATCAACACCCCGGCCGGGTTCTCCTGGCCGTCCACCACCCCCTGCTGAAACGCGGTGATCGCATCCCCCCAGTTCATGTTGACCGGGTCCGCCCCCAGTGATCTGAAAATATCAATAAAAATCGGACTTCCCACCACCCTCAGCTTTAACCCCTTCAGGTCCTCGGGCATGCGGATGGTTCTTTTGCTGTTGGTGATCTGGCGGAACCCGTTTTCCCCCCAGGCCAGGGGCATCACCCCCTTTTTTTTCATTGCCTCAAAAATTGCCTCTCCGGTTTGTCCGTTTTCTATCCTATCCAGGTTTTCAAAGGTATTGATAAAAAACGGAAGGGAAAAAATATTGCACTCAGGGATCACCGGCGAAATATTGATGGTGGATTCAAAGGCGCAGTCGATCACCCCCTTGGAAACCAGCTGGACCACCTTAAGCTGGGCGCCCTGAAGCAGCGCGCTTCCGTAATAGGGTTTGACGCGAATGGCGCCGCCGGTCTTTTGTTCCACCAGTTCGGCGAACTTGGCCGCCCCCTGGCTCCAGTAAAAGGTCGGTCCCACCGCCACCTGGAGCTTATACTCCTTTTTAAACCCCTCGGCAGGGGAAGCCCGCAGAACCACTGCAAGCAGAAAAAAAATGACCGGAATAATTTGAATGCGTTTTAGGAAATGAAACCCCGCAAGGGAATTCATGCCGGCTCTCTATCACAGCCTGTCGGAATTTGAAACAGAAAAAAATGACCCAAAATCCGCGATTGATTTTACGCG
>DYLE01000029.1 GCA_020722245.1 Desulfonema limicola | reverse complement strand
TCAACCACCCTGGGGTCGCTTTTCCCCTCCCAGGAAAAGACGGATTCGAATGGGAGGGGAAAAGCGACCCCAGGGTGGTTGAAAAATCCACCGTGATGCCCTGGGCCGGGTTGCCATTGATGTCCAAAACCGTGGCCCGGATGGTGGTGGTGGAATTCCCGTCCGCGGGCATGCTGTCTGTACCTGCGATAACCATAATGGAACCCACGACAATGGCGGCCGGATCCACATCCACGGTTTCGGTTTCCTCAACCCCATTGTTGGCCCGGGCTGTGATGATAAGATCCTCTTCGCCGTAAGCCGCGGTCCAGTCATACCGGTACACCCCGTCCTCGGCCTGATCCGGGGTGAGCTCCGCGGAATCAATGATTTCCGTTCCGCCGACCTCCCTGACCAGCAAGGCCAGGCGCTGGTCATCGATCCGGTTGTCGTAGCGGTCCTGAATGATGGTTGCGGTTTCAAAAGCGCCGTTGGGCGGCACCCGGTTGGGAATCGCATAAAGAATGATATGGTCCGCTTCGCCGGGGATAAACTCCAGGCTGACCGAATCGATAAACCCGTCGCATTCCCCTTCCACAATAACCGGTCCGGCGAAGGTGGAGGACTGGAGATAGACCTCGGCAAGACCGAGGTCCGAGGTTTCATCGGTATCAGGGTTCAGAATACCGGCCCTGGAGGTGAAAATGACTTCTTTTCCGATGGCCGGGTTGCCGTCGATGTCGGTGACGGTGGCACGGATTTTAACCTTGCTGGTCCCGTCGGCCACCAGAGTGGTGGAGCCGGCCGTGACCTCAATGCCGCCGATGACGATGGCATCCGGATCCACCTTCACGGTGGTGGTGGTTTTCATGCTGTAATCCGATGCCATGGCGGCCTGAAGGGTGTCCACCCCTTCCTCCGGTCCGGTGGTATAGACCACCCGGGCCTCGCCATTGAGATTGGTGACCGCGCTTTCGGCTTCAAGGCTCCCCTCGCTGGCATTGACCAGGTCCGAAAAAACCACGGTTTCCCCTTCCACGGGGTTGTCATAGAGGTCAAACACCCTGGCGATGATATCGGTTTGGCCGCCGGGCTTTACGGTGGAGGGCGCCGCGCGAAGGGATATTCGGGACGGCCCTCCGGCTGTAAACACCACGGAGGTCGAAGCGTTCAAACCATCTACGGACGCCAAAATTTTGGCGGTGCCGATGGATCTGCCGCTGATCAGATTGACCCGGGCCTCACCGTCCACATCGGTGACGGCCTCGATGTTCCGGTTGATCGTCTCTCCTTCAATGGGGTTTTCCTCGTAAAATTCACCCAGGGAGGTGTTGAAATGAACCGTTTTGCCCGGCTCGGGGTTGTCGTCGGCGTCCAGGACTGTTGCGATCACCGACACCTGGCTGACGCCGTCCGCGGTGATGGAGGCCGCGCCGGCGCGCACGGTGATCGATCCAACCTTGTGGGAGTCGTAAAACACGACCTCCATCCGCTGGCTGATCTGTCCCACGGTCACCGTGACCTCGGCCGTGCCGGACGTGGTCCCGGCGATCAAGGACACGGTGGTAATCCCCGTATCATCCACTGTTCTGACCCGCTGTTCGGTTTTGCCGTTGCCGAATACGCCCAACGTGGTTCGAAAGGTGACAGCGGTCGTTTCCTCCACTGGCCGAAGCGCGGAATCCGTTACGTATGCCGTGATCATGGTGGAGGAGCCCCCGTCCGCGGGCAGTTCGGTGGCTTCTGAGGTCAGAGTGACGGATACCGGATCAGAGCCGGGAGAGCCGCTACCGCCGCCGCATCCGACCAAAACAAATGCAAGAAAACTTACAAGAATCAGCTGAAAAGTTATCTTGGCATACGTGTCTCTCATGGGACTTTCCTTTCGCTTGATATGTGGGCCATTCGCCCGTTCGCCATTATTGCTGTATATGTTTTATTATTTACTCCACCTTGACCTGGATCAAATCCTTCTGCTCCAGCTGAACGATGCTGGGGGTCAAAAAAATCAGCAGTTCGGTTGCGGTGTTGTCGTGATAGGTGCGTTTAAACAGCCAGCCGAGCATCGGGATATCCTTTAAGACCGGAACCCCGCTTTCAGTGAATTTTATGTTGCTTTTGACCACCCCGCCGATCACGATGGTCTCCCCGTCGTCGACCAAAAGCTCGGTTTCCGCCTCATTGGTGGCGATTCGCGGCTCCCCGGTTTCGATAAACCCGATGATCTCGTTTTTGGTGGTCTTGATCGTCAAAGCGATACGCTGGTCGGGTGTGACGTGGGGGGTCACCTCAAGGGAGAGGTCCACATCCTCGAATTCGATCTGAACGTCATCATCCTCGACCGTCTGGTAGGGGAACCGCTCGCCCTGTTTGATCAGGGCCTTCTTGTTATCCAGGGTCAGTATTTTAGGGGATGAAATGATCTTGGCGCTCCCTTCCTCCTCCATCACCTGCAGCATCGCATCCAGGGTAAACGGCGTGCCCCAGGCATCCAGCCGGGTGAAATTAAATCCGACGCTTCCCGTCGCATTACCATTATCATCCAGGTTGACAAACGGCGGGTTCGTGGAAACGTTGTAAGAATACTCGCCGTTTAACCCGCTGTCGTAGACGTCCTCTCTGGAAAAACGCAGGGAGGTGCCGATTTCCCGCTTGAAGTCTTCGCTGACCTCGACGATTCGGGACTCGATGAGCACCTGGGGGGTCACCCGGTCGATCTTTTCGATGATCTCCTTGCATTTTTCGATAACGGGCCGGGTGTCGGTGATGATGAGCTGGTTGTTTCTGGGATCCACGGTGACAGTCCCGCGGTCTTTGGTGAGGAGCCCTTGCAGGTGGGGTTGAATCTCGGATGCGGCATTGGCGTAATTGATGAGGATATATTCGGTTTCAAGCGGATCGAGCTGCTTTTCCTGCTCCTTGCGCGCCTGGATCTCGGCAAGCTTGGCCCGCTGGGCCTCCTCTTCGGCCTGAAGGGTTTGCCGCCTTGCGATGCGAATAATGTTATCCCGCTCCACCATTCCAAGCCCGTTCATCTGCAGCACCAGGTCAAGCACCTGATCCCAGGGAACGGGTTTTTCGAGGGAGATGGTCACCTCGCCGGTCACATCCTTGTCCACGGCGTAGTTTTTCCCGCTCACCTGCTGCAGGATCTTAAACACATTCTTGATATTGGTCTGGTAAAAATCCAAAGCGATCTTCTCGCCGGTGTAAACCTTTTTTTCGCCCAGCATCCGGGCGTAGGCTTCAGGGCCTTCAGGCGCCTCCTCCTCCACCACAGGCTCAGCGGTATAGGTGGTTCCCGTGAGCACCTGCTGCCAGGCCGGCAGGTTCGCCGCATCAAAAGGCCTCGGCCCGATGGAGGAAGGGTCAAAATGAATGGTCAGCAGGTTATCCTCCTGGACCGCCCGGTAGGGCACCCACTCCCTGAGCTCCACGACGATATCCGTGGCATCCTTCATGTCCGCAGCCTGAAACGGGCTGATCCGGTCCACAGCGCTTTCAAAACGGGTGGTGATCAGCGGCCGATGCCGGCGGAATTCCGGAAGGATGCTGTTAAACAGCCTGATCTTTAAAGTGCGGTCCGCGACCTTGTCGATCTGATACCTTTGAGGCCGGCTGGTCCCGATAATGATCGAAGACCTGCCGGACTCATGGCTTGTAAAATCGATCCGCTCGATCACCGCCGGCCCCTCATCTGTTTCGGGCTCCACTGGGACGGCCGGGGCTTGAGCAGCAGCCTTCTCCGCCGGCGCCTCCACGGCTCGAGACCGGCCAGTCCCGCCCGGCGCGCTTCCACGGCAACCGCCTCAGGAGCGGCTGTTTCAACTGCCGGCGCAGCAGCCTCCTCCACCTCTGACAAGGCCGTAAAAGAAATTGTAAAATCCGTATCAGCTCGGTTTACTGCGTAGGCGCAGTCCTTTTTCAAAAGCACCTCAATGCTGGCCCCTCCCCCGTTGTCAGGCGCCTCAGCGGTCTTGATCGAGGCGATGAGATCGCTTTCAGGGGTATAAACCGGCTCAATGTCCTCCAGGGCGGTGTCCTTGAAATAAAAAACAATCTTCAAGGGCTCGTGCAGCTTGATGGAGGTGTATTCCAACGGGCGGTTTGCGCTGACGAGAACCCGTTCTTCAGCCGTCATCCCGGAGGCCCGGGGTTTTGAAACCATGATTCCGGTGATCCGCCCCTGCTCACCCGCTGCGCCCTTGAGCGCGGCTTCCTCCTGCTGGGCGGATAAGGATGTGCCCGTTGCCAGAAAAAGAAACAGGATCAACACGAACAGAAAAACCACTTGCCCTGTTTTTTTTACGGAATTGAGGTCTCTACGATCATGCATGTTCTATTCTCCAGGTTCTTTCTGAAGTTTTAATTCCCTGTCACGCACCGCGATCTTCCCAAAGATATCCAGATACCGCTCCTTGACCACCACCCGATCCCTCAGGATCTGGGAAACCTGCCCGCCGTTGTTGCCGATGTAGGTGCCCTCGCTGACCACATATCCCTTTCCGGAAGCCTCTTCCACAAGCGCCTTCATCCTGTCCGAGGTCTGCAGAATAGCCGTCAGCTTCAGCTGGCTTATGTCGATTCTCTCCAGAGGGGTTTGAGGAGCGCGGATCTGAAGCATCTCCTGCAAGCCCGTTGACGCCTTGGTTTCCTCCTTGTGAAGGAAGGGTTCAAACGGATCCACCCTTCCCTTGCTGCTGTAAAGGCGCCCTTCTTTTCCGAAAAACGCCTCCATCTCCTCCGGGGAGATAAGAGCCGGGGCTTGAACGGCCGCGGCCTCCGCAGCCGCAGGAGCGGCAACCTCGGAGGGCGGCGCAGCAATCGGTTCTTTCTCTTTTTCGGCCACCGGTTTTTCAGGGGGTGCGACCGGCAGCTTTTCGGGCCGCTCAATTTTGATCCGGTTGCTGATATACCTTACTTTTTGAGGCGCATCCGCAAAAACAGGCCCTGTAAAAAAGAGCCCCGCCAAAAACAAACACATGAGATAACAGACTGTTTTACGCATCATGGGTATTTTTTATCCTGCCGGTTTTATTTTTTGGCTTTTTTACCCTTTGCCGGTTCCGCCGCCGGAGCCTCCTGCTGCTCGATAAACTTATAGGTTTCAGCCTGACATGAAATGGTCAGGCTGGGTGAAACGCCGGTCATGCTAAAACTGGCGATATTGACGATCCGGGGCATTCCCGCCAGCCTGTCAAAAAAAGAACCCAGGTCATGATAGGAGCCGGTGAGATCCATTTTTACCGGAATATCAGCGTAAAAATCATGCTTCACTTCGGCCTGGGGCTGAAACAACAAAAAGGTGAGCCCCGAATCCTTGCCGGCCTGGGAAATGTCCTTCAGCAGGGAAGGCACCTCGGCGGTGAGCGGCAGCTCCCGTGCGGCGATGTTGAACTGAACCTGCTTTTCCTCCATCAGTTTCTTATACTTGTCAAACTCCGCGGCGCTCTTCTTGGTCTGATCCAGCTTTTCCTGCTGCGCGGTGATATCCTTTTTTAAAACACCGATCTTTTGATACTGCGGCCTGTAAAATAAAAAGATAAAAAAACCGAAGACGACCACCACCGTCGCACAGCAGATGATGATCCGCTGCATGCGGTTCAGCTCCGAAATTTTCTGGATCATCGGCTCCAGAGATTCCAACGAGATGTTCAGCTTTTTCATTCTTTTATCCATTCCTTATTTGCCGGCGCCGGCTGTCTTGACCGCCTCTGGCGGCGCGGCAGGACCTGATGCCGGCTTTTTCGCGCAATCGATTTTGAATTCCTTCATGGGAATACCCATGGACTGGACCTGTTTGGAGCTGGCCAGGTTGACGGCGGAAAACAGGTCCGAACGCTCAAGCCGGGTCATAAACAGGGCGACGGTTTCATTGTCCAGCGCCACCCCGCTGATGGAAACCGTGTCCTTGCCGGCGCTGAAGTTGGTCATCTGCATCCGTCCCGGCACCACCACATCCGTCATTTTCGAAAGCAGTTTCGGCGGCTCCTCCCGTTTCATTTTAAGCTGCTTGACGATTTCAATCTGTTTTTCCAGCATGGCCAGCCGCTGCTTGAACCCTTCCACCTGCTTGGCCTTTTCCTCGTAAACCACCAGTTCCTTTTTGATGGCCTCGAGCTGATTTGCAAGCCGATGTGTTTTTGCCTTAAGATGCAAGTGATACCCGATAAGCACCACGATCAGTAGGATAAGAGAAAGAATAAAGATCGACACCTGCTTGCGAATGTTCTCTTTGGTTCGAGCCGCCCGATAGGGTAATAAATTGATGCGTATCATTTGTCATCCACTCTTCTAATGGCAAGCCCCATGGCGATGGCCGCCTGGGGCGCCATCTGTTTCAGGAAACCGGCGTCCAGATACTCGCCGCTTAGGGTAACGCGTTCAAAGGGGTTAATCGGTTTCACCGCGGCCGAGGTCTGTTTCGCCAGCAGTTCCCTCAACTGGGCGATGTTGGCCCCTCCGCCGCTTAAAACGATATGCTTGATTTCCGCGTCCGGGTTTGTGGAATAAAAAAAGTCAAAGGCGCGCCGGATTTCCTCACACCAGTCGGAAACAGCGGAGGAGGTGATTTCCTTGAGATCTTCTGCGGACAGCTTCTCTGATTTTCCATTTTTGCGAATCTTGTCGGCCTCCGCCAGAGTAACGTCGGCGATGGAGGCGATTTTCTGGCTGATCTGGTTGCATCCCAGGGAAACATCGCGCATGAAAACAGAGGTGTTTCCCTTTAAAATATTCACGGAGGTTTTGCCGGCGCCGATATCGATCAGGGAGACGTTTTCGCCTTTCTCCCCGCCGTAGTTCACATCATAAATATTTTGAAGAGCAAAGGCGTCGATATCGATGATGCAGAGGTTCAGCCCGGCCATATCAATCAGGTTGATATACTCGTTGACCATGTCTTTTTTGGCCGCCACCAGGAGCACGTTCATCTGGTTGGGGTTGTGCGCGCTCTCCCCCAGGATTTGAAAGTCTAAATTGACGTCATTGATGTCAAAGGGGATGTACTGCTCGGCTTCGAAGTTGATGGATTCATATAGCTGGGCCTCGGGCATGTTCTGAATGGTGATGTTCTTTACGATCACCGAATACCCGCCGATGGAGATGGCTACGTTGTTTTGTCGAATACCGCTCTTCTGGAAAAGCTGGCGGATGGCGCTGGAAACCGTCTGGGGATCCTTGATGACCCCCTCCTCGATGGCGCCGGGCTCAAGATCGATGGACCCGAATTTCTTTAACGCCCAGCCCTTTTTGGTTTCCATCATTTCAGCCGCCTTGATGGCTCGCGATCCGATATCCAGGCCTACGAGTTGGTTTCTAGACGCAAACAGCATAATCTTTCTACCTGCTACGAAAAAGATTTAATACATAAGACATAAGAAGGATGCCGCTCGGTAATACCTGTAAACAGGCATAAACAAAAAAGGTCCCAGAAAAAGGCAGGGCATGCGGCCCGATACCCCTGAAGGTTCCCTCAGAGGGAAAAAGAGGGAAGACGATTTTATGGACAGGCTGAAGTTTACTTGTCGGGACATGGGCTCTATGCTTCAAGACGCTCACCTGACCAGCCATCGATTCTTCTTTCCAAATCAGATATTACCGCCCGCCAAAAACCGCCGCATCAGCCCTTATCAAAGGGCCGGCAAAAGGTCCCTTTAGTTTGACGTTAAATTGTTGTTATGTCAAGGAAATTATCTATCCCCCACGCATAGGGATTTCAGACCCCTGGACATTCTTTTATCTTCAATAATAACAACGGGATATTTTTTATGCGGGACCGGGCCGCAACGCCTTTTACAGGTTTTCCATCCGGCGGACTCCCGGCGCATGTGTGGGTATAATCGCAAGTATTTACTCTGTTTGTCAAGGATTAAGAGGTCATCCTTTTCACCGCGCTTGAAAAGATCCGCAAATGTGTTATGGTGTTCTGACTTTAAGCCGGCGCCTCAGGCGCTGTATCCATAAGAATGGAGGAGAATCCCTCATGCCGATGTCCAATGAGTTCAAGCAGCGGCTTTATCCGATTTTAAAGGATGTCATCGCCCATTTCGACACCCCGTTTCATATCTACGATGAAACCGGAATTGAGAAAACCGGGCGGGCGCTGATGTATACCTTTTCAAAACTCCACGGATTCAAGGAATACTTCGCGGTCAAGGCGCTTCCCAACCCCCGCATCATGGAAATCATGAGGGGGCTTGGCTTCGGCTTTGACTGCAGCTCCACTCCGGAGCTGATCCTCAGCCGAAAGGTGGGCGCCCGCGGGGAAGAGATCATGTTCACCTCCAACAACACCACGCAAGCGGAGTTCGCCGCCGCCTTTGAAGACGGGGGGTGCATTTTAAACCTCGACGACATCAGCCTGATCGACAGGCTCCCGGCCATTCCGGAGCTGATCTGTTTTCGCTACAACCCGGGGCCCCGCCGCACCGGAAACGCCATCATCGGAAACCCTGAAGAGGCCAAGTACGGGGTCAGCCATGATCAGATCCTCGACGCCTACCGGAAGGTAAAGAAACGGGGAGCGAGCCGTTTCGGGCTGCACACCATGCTGGTCTCCAATGAACGGGATTACGCCTACATGGTGGAAACCGCGCGAATGCTTTTAAACATCGCGGAGTGGATCTCCCGGGAGCTTCGCATCCGGTTTGAGTTTGTCAATATCGGCGGAGGGCTCGGGATTCCCTACCTGCCCGATGACCCCCCTCTGGACCTGAAGCGAATGGGGGAGGAAATCCTCGGCCTGTTTGAGGGGTTTTCAAAAAAACACGGCTACGCCCCTAAACTCTACATGGAAAGCGGACGCTACATGACCGGGCCTCACGGGGTGCTGGTGACCACCGCCATCAACCGAAAGGATATCTACCGCACCCATATCGGGGTGGACGCCTGCATGAGCGCCCTGATGCGGCCGGGGATCTACGGCGCCTATCATCATATCGAGGTGTTTGGAAAGGACATAAAACAGCACCCCCTCGAAAAGGTGGATGTGGTGGGCGCCCTGTGCGAAAACATCGATAAGTTCGCCATTCAGCGGGAGCTGCCGAAAATCGAAACCGGCGACGTGCTGATCATTCAAGACACCGGGGCGCACGGGCACGCCATGGGGTTCAACTATAACGCGAGGCTTCGCCCCAAGGAGCTGCTGCTGGAAAAAGACGGCGCTGTTTCGCTGATCCGGCGGGAGGAGACCCCGGCGGACTATTTCGCCACCCTGGATTTTAAGCAGGATGTCTTAAGGTTGAAACAACCCCAACAGCCTTGAGCACAACCGCTTCCAGGGAACCCCCTGTTGAACATCCCGTAGGTCGGGATTCCAATCCCGACACCAATCATTTAATTCAACCAGCCCAGCACCAGGCTTCTTTGCTTCAAGGCGGCCCGGTGAAAAAAGGCCCAGCAAGAGGTTTCAAAACCGGGCTTGCCGGTCAAGGTATCGGCGTGCGCCTTAAAGCCTGATCGGGACAGGCGGTCCCAGTCCGCATCCCCTTGAATCGCCCGGCTTCGCCAGGCCCGCCGGTCGTAGGCCGGGGCGCCGGTATACGCCTTCCATCGTTCACACCTTTTTTCCAGGTCCGCCTTTTTTAAAAATAGGGATTTCATTTCCTGATAATGATCGGGAAAATCGCGCGCCAGGTCCTTGGCCGGCGTTTCAGGGGATGTGGCGGTTTTAAGAAACAAATAGATCAGACCGATGCCGGAAAGGCATATTTCTATGTTGTTTCTTACAATATTTTTCCCGCTGCCGTCCTGGTAGCGCCAGTTTAAAAAGGGCTGATCCGGAAACTTAAACGCCTCCAGATGGCCGATCCGGGGGACAAAGAGATCCGCATGGGTTTGAAAAAACTGAAGCCTCCATTTTCCTTTTTCGTTGAACCAGATTTTTCCCACATTGTTTTCCGGGTGGTGTCTGCCGGAAAACCCGTCATGGGAGAAGCTGTCCGCAAAGGTGTGCAGGGCCACGCCCAGCCGGATCAGCCTCAATACCCTGTTTTGCTCAAGCAGGGCATCCTCCACCAGCCTTGTGGCAAGCTCGGTTTTTGCGCCGGTGGCTGCGCGCGTAAGGTATGAAAAATCCTGCGGGGACTGCCAGCGGATCGCAGCCGGCAGAAAATGAAACGGCATATAGACCTTTTTCTGAACATCCCAGCTAAACCCCTCCAGGTTGTAATGGGCGGTGCGGACCGGATCAAAATACTGGTCTTTAAAAGGCCGAATGGGCTCGCTTTCCGTGGCGTCGTCCACATACTGGGAGGCGTAGGCGATGGTCTGCGCGTCGGTTTTGGTAAAACCGGCAAGCCGGGAAACCTGATAAATCGCGTAATAATGGAAATCCGCTTCCATGCCTTATCATTTTCCAAAAAACAGGTTCCACAAAGCGGCAAAAAGGCCGCTCCGGTCACCCCGAAACGGCCCTTTGTCTGGTTTTATCTACAAACCCGAATCGTTAACCCTACAACGTTATTTGTAGACTAAGTAACTGATAATCAAAGAAAAAATCGAAAAGCTCGAAAATTCGATAAATCAAATAAGTCCAGTTGCTTATTTTGATAAGTCAGGTTGTAGGGTTAATCAAAGGCCATGGATGTTTTCCACACCTTCCATACATTGCCCACCAGATCCGGACCCGGAGTCAGGGAGACCTTGCCCGGCTGCCAGCCCGAAGGGGTGGCCTTCTTCCCCTTGCTCTTTCTCACAAACTGGAACGCCTGAATCTGCCGAAGGGTTTCCTGAATGTTCCGGCCCACCGGTGGTGTCAACACCTCATACCCCTGAACCGCGCCGTCCGGGTCGATGAGGAACCGGCCGCGGTTTTCCACCCCGGCGTCTTCATCAAACACCCCGTAAACCTTTCCGACCCTTCCGCCGGCGTCCGACAGCATGGGGAAGGGGACGCCGCCCTCCACCATCTTGGACAGCTCATTGTCATTCCACATCTTGTGAACAAACACGCTGTCGATGCTTACGGAAAGGACCTCCACCCCCAGCTTCTGGAACTCGGCGTATTTTTCGGCAACTGCCGAAATCTCCGTCGCTCAGACAAAGGTGAAGTCGCCCGGATAAAAGCATAACAGCACCCATTTGCCGAGGTATTCCGAAAGCTGTATGGAGATGAATTTCCCCTGGTGATACCCGGGGGCGGTAAAATCCGGCACCTTTTTTCCGATCTGAATCATGGGGCTGACCTCCTGGACCGCTGTTTTTTCCTTTTCCTTTTCGTTTTTCGAGGATGCTTTTTTTGCGCCTTCTCCCACCGGGCCTCCGGTGGGACGCGCGCAACCGACGCTCATTTCTTTGGGCATGGAATCCTCCTTCTTGCGGTTTGGAATGATTTCTAATTACTATATCTTTTATGATAATCCATATAAATAGTCAATAGAAATTCAACCGCAAAAACCCGCGTGGGGATCGGTCTTTTGAAGACTACCTTCGGTTGAACCGCTCAATCCAGCGATAGATTCGAAACCGGTAAAGGTAGGCGATGACCACCACCAGACAAACGCCCAGAATAAGGGCAAAGACGCCGTAATGACGGTCGTATAACAGACTTCCCTGAATGCTCAGCATCAGGGTGCCGGGCATGCGCCCCAGGGCTGCAAGCAGGATAAAGACCTTAAACGGCAGGCCCGTCAGCCCTAAAAACAGGCAGAGGTAGTCCTTGGGAAAACCGGGAAAGATAAAACAGACAAGAAGGACAAACACCCCCTGGTGGGTGAGGAAGGTGTCCAGCCGCCGCCATCGCTCTTCGGGTATCAGCCGGTGAACGACCCGCTCCCCCAGCAGGCGGCCGATTCCGAAGTTTACGCCAGACCCCAGGGCGAGCCCGATGGAGGAGTAGATAAACCCCATCGCGCTGCCGAACAGGTAACCGCCGATCAGCCCGCTGAGCTCGCCCGGAACCGGGGCAAAGGCCACCTGAAGCACCTGAACCACGATAAACACCAGAGGCGCCGCAGGCCCAAAGGAGGCGACATACCCCTTGATCCCTTCCCGGTCGGTGAGGAAACCATACAACGCCGCAAGCCTGTCCCAAAAGACAACCCCCAAAAGGATCAGGCATGCGGCTGCCAGAATCTGAAACCGATACCTGGCGATGAAAGGTCTGATTCGGCTCATGAACCGGTTTCCGGCAAGGACCTAAGCCGCTTTAACCTGCGCGTTCCAGAGCGGTCACCCCCGGAAGGGCCTTTCCCTCCATGAGGTAGAGAAAAGCGCCGCCTCCGGTGGAGATATAGGAAAACCGGTCGCTCTGGCCGGTGGAATGCACGGCCACATCCGTGTCCCCGCCGCCCACGATGGTCAGGGCATAGGAATTGGCCACGCTGTAAACCAGAGAGATCGTGCCCCGGCTGAAGGCGTCCATCTCAAACACCCCCATGGGGCCGTTCCAGATAATCGTTTTTGCGTTATCCAGCACCTCCGCGAACAGGCGGGAAGTGGCAGGGCCGATATCCAAGGCCATCCAGCCCTTGGGGATTTCCTGAATGGGCACGGTTTTCACATCCGCCTTGGGATCGAGCTGATTGGCCACCACGGCGTCCACCGGCAGATAAAACTTGATCCCGCTGGCAATGGCCTGGCGCATGATCTGGCCGGCCTCCTCCACAAGCCCCTCTTCGATCATGGAGCCGCCCAGGTCATACCCCTTGCTTTTTAAAAAGGTATTGGCCATGGCGCCGCCGATGATGAACTTATCGACGTTTTTCAACATATTTTTCAGGGCGCCGAGCTTGCTTGAAACCTTTGCCCCGCCGATGATCGCCACCAGGGGCCGCCGGGGGTTGCCCATGGCCTCATGAAAGTAGTCCATCTCCTTGATCAGCAGAAAACCCGCCCCGCAGCTTTTTACGTATTTGGTGATGGCGGATACCGAGGCGTGTTCCCGGTGGGATACGGCAAAGGCGTCGTTGATATAGACATCCCCCAGGGAGGCGAGTTCCTTGGCAAAGGCGTCGTCGTTCTCCTGCTCTTCCTTGTGAAACCGAAGGTTCTCCAGCAGAACGATCTGGCCGGGTTTGAGGTCATCCACCATCCGCTTCACCTCCGGCCCGATGCAATCGGGCGCCATGCTCACCTTGAGCCCCAGAATCCTTCCCAGCCGCTTGGCCACGGGCGCCAGGCGGTATTTGTCAACCACCTTCCCCTTGGGCCGGTCCATGTGGGACATGACCACCAGGGCGCCGTCGTTGTCCAGCACATACCGGAGCGTGGGAAGCACCGCGCGAATCCGGGTGTCATCGGTGATATTCTGCTGATTGTCGAGGGGGACATTAAAATCCACCCGGACCAGCACCCGTTTTCCGGAAACCTCGATATCCTTGATGGAGCGCATGCCATTTCTCCTTTTAAAAACGGTTTACGTTTGTTTTTTGCGCTGCTGCCTCAGGTATTTAATTTTCGACCATCTTTGCCAAAAACCGATCATTCCGGATGCATAGGCGCGGTGGACCATCTCCTCTCGAACCCGCAGCCCGCCGTTTTTTTTCATGGCGGCCTTCAGGCATTCGGTCCGGTGCTCACAGACCATGCAGGCATCGGGTGAATGCCGAAGCCCATCGGCCCCTAACGGAAAAACCCGGTCCAGCTCTCCGAAACAAGGCGGTTTTTGGGGGTTTTCAGGCTTCATGGAGCGATAGCTGCCTGGATGCTTCCTTTTGAAACTCGCCGTGCATGGACGCGATATACCCGTTGTCCGCAAAGCTGAAATACCGGTTGTCGCCGATCACCAGGTGCTCGTGGACCAGAATGCCCATGGTCAGGCAGGCGAAAACCAGCTGCCGGGTGATGGAAAAATCCGCATCCGACGGTTCCGGATCCCCCGAGGGGTGATTGTGCGCGAAGATCACCGCGGCGGCATGGCGGTCCAGGGCCGCGCGAACCACCTCCCGGGGATAGACCGCGCTTGCGGTCAAGGTGCCCTTAAAAAGGTCTTCGGCCGCAATCACCCGGTTTTTCGCATCCAGAAAAATCACCTTGAAACACTCCTGGTGTTTTGAGGACATGCTGGAATAGAGGTAATCAAAAAGCGCCTTGGAGTTGTTTAGGGGTTCCTTCATGAGCACCCTCTCCTCAAGATAGCGCTCGGAAACCGCTTGAATCAGCCTGATGCTGAACACATTCTTCGGCCCGATCCCTTTGACCGTGCAAAGCTCGGCCACACCGGCTTCCATTACCCCCCGCAGGGATTTGAATTTTTGGATGGCGGCCTTGGCTGCATCCTTGCAGTCCCTTCGCGGCGTGCCCAGGGTGAGCAGCAGCTCCACCACCTCGTAATCAAGAAACCCGCTCAGGCCCGAGGCAAGGAACCGTTCCCTCAGCCGCTGCCGATGCCCTTCCCCCTTATGTTTTTTCAGGCTTTCGCTATCGGAGGTCATCCATCTCATCCTTCAAATCGCGGGTCATCAGCCGGTAAACCGCCTCCCTGGGGGAAAGCCCTTCATACAGGACCGCATACACCGCATGGGAGATCGGCATCTCAACCCCGATTTTTTTGGACAGGCTGTAGACGGATCGGGCGGTTTTCACCCCTTCCGCGACCATCCGCATCTCCGAAAGGACCTCTTCCAGGGACCGCCCTTCCCCGATCCGCTTGCCCACGGTGTGGTTCCGACTGAGGGCGCCGGTGCAGGTCAGCACCAGGTCTCCCATGCCCGAAAGACCTGAGAAGGTATGGGGGTTTGCCCCCAACTGGATTCCCAGGCGGCGGATTTCCGCCAGTCCTCTTGTAATCAGGGCGGCCCGTGTGTTTAAACCCAGACCCAGGCCGTCAACGATGCCCGAAGCGATGGCGATCACGTTTTTGACCGCCCCGCCCAGCTCCACGCCGATCACATCCTCATTCGTATAGACCCGGAAAAAAGGGGAGGCGAAAACATGCTGCACATAAGTCGCCACCGAGGGATCGGCAGATGCCGCCACGACCGCGGTGGGCGTTTGTTGCGCCACCTCCCGGGCGAAGCTGGGGCCTGACAGGGCGGCCAGTCGCTGGGCAAACCCGTCCGGCAGCGCCTGTTTCAACACCCCGGTCATGGTGAGGTGGGTTTTTTCTTCAATCCCCTTGGATGCTGAAACAACGATGGCTCGAGGATTTAAATGCGGTGCGGCGTTCTGGGCGACTTTTCGCATGTGATGCGACGGCACCACGATCAGAATCAGCTCCTTTTCGAAAACCACTTCAGCCAGTTCGGTGGAGGCGGAAACCTGGGGGGAAAGCTTCACCCCGGGGAGATAAAGCCTGTTCTCACGGGACTGGACGATGCTTCTCTTGACCTCGGTTTCATAGGCCCAGAGATCGATCTTGTATCCCTTTTCAGCCAGCAGGCCGGCCAGGGCGGTCCCCCAGCTTCCGGCGCCCACCACGCCGATGGCGGCGGAATCGGCGCTCATCTCAGTCCTCCCTTTCCGCCAGGCGGGCCGCGCTCACCAGATGCTCCCCGGGCTCCAGGTCCATCAGCTTCACCCCCTGGGTGTTCCGGCTGATCACAGATATGCCGCTGATCGGCTGGCGGATGATCTTTCCGCCGTCGGTCACCAGCATCACCTCGTCCTCTTCATTCACCACCAGGATGGTCACCCCCCGGCCGTTGCGTTCGCTGGTTTTAATGGTGATCACGCCCTTTCCACCCCGCTTTTGAAGCGGGTACTCATCGATGAGGGTCCGCTTTCCGTAACCGTTCTCGGTGGCCGTAAACAGGGTCTGGCCCTGGGTCAGCACCGTCATGCCCACCAGATGGTCCCCTTCTTCCAGCCGCATTCCCATCACGCCCATGGCGCTGCGTCCGGTCTGCCGCACGTCGGATTCATGAAACCGTATGGACTGGCCGAGCCATGAGCATAAAAACACGTTCTGTGTGCCGTCGGTGAGCCTGGCGGCGATCAGCTCATCGCCCTCGGCCAGGTTCACGGCGATGATTCCGCCGGAACGGGGACGGCTGAAGGCCATGATGTCGGTTTTTTTGACGAGCCCGCTGCGGGTGGCGAGAAGCACGTGATGACCCGCCTCGAACTGAGGCACCGCCAGCACCGTGGCCAGCCGCTCCTCCGGCTTAAAGTTTAAAAGGTTGACAATGGCTTTACCCCGGGTGGACAGGCCGCTCTGGGGAATATCATACACCTTGCACCAGTACACCCTTCCCTGATTCGTAAAAAAGAGAAAGGTGTGATGGGTGGAGGCGACAAAGAGGTGCTCGACAAAATCCTCCTCCTTGGTCTCCATGCCGATCCTTCCCTTTCCGCCGCGCTGCTGTTGTCGGTACATGGAGATGGGGTTGCGCTTGATATACCCGATGTGGGAGATGGTCACCGCCATGTCCTCTTCGACGATCAGGTCCTCCAGGGTGATCTCCCTGGTTTCGGATACGATTCTGGTCCGGCGGCTGTCGCCGAATGCCTCCTGAATCTGCGTGAGTTCATCCTTAATGAGGGTCAGCACGATCCGTTCGCTGGAGAGGATCTCCTTAAACCGGGCGATGTCCTGAAGCACCTCCACATGCTCCTGCTTGATTTTTTCACGCTCCAGACCGGTGAGGCGTTGCAGCCTCATGTCGAGAATGGCCTGAGCCTGAATGTCGCTGAGCTCCAGGCGGGTCATGAGCCGGGATTTGGCCTCGGCCGGCGAGGCGGCGCTTCGAATCAGTTCAATGACCTCGTCGATCCGGTCTAAAGCAAGGATCAGGCCTTCTAAAATATGC
>DYLE01000028.1 GCA_020722245.1 Desulfonema limicola | reverse complement strand
CGAGGTTTTTCAATCATTTTTCACCAAAAATTCCCGCCAATCGCGGATTTGGGGACATCAGGCGACGCGCCTGAAAAAAGCTCTTAATCTGGCAAAAAAAAGGGGGTGGGTAAGCCGTGGCCGGAAAGGGGCATATCCCTTTGCCAGTCTGCTGTTTTACCCTTCGGTCATTTTTTCAATTTCCTCCAGGGGGGTCAGGCCTCGAAGAACTTTTTTGATGCCGTCATAGTGTTTATCTTTAAACCCCAGTTGATAAGCGAGATTTTTTATCTCCGCGATCGGCCTTTGTTTTTCAATAGCATCGTGAATCTCAGGGGTTATGACCAGCAGTTCCTGAATACCGATCCGTTTGAAGAATCCGGTATGCCTGCAATAGGGGCATCCGGTTTTTTGGAATGCGGTGACCGGGGTCTTGCCGTCCCAGTAAAACAGGTTTTCGATCTTGCGCGGCGACAGGGTGTAGGACTGTTTGCAGTGGTCGCACAGCCGGTCCACCCGTTCCTGGTTTAAAATTCCGGAAACATGGGAAGAAATTCCCATTTGAATCGATTTTTCCAGGGCTTCAAACACGTCGGCGGCCTGCATCCCTGCGAGGATGAGCAGGTGGCCGGATTCGATCCCCTGCCGAAGCGATTCCGTGATTTCCAGGTCATCGATGCGCTGGATGTAAAGCACCCTGGGATGCAGCTTAAGGCAGGTCTCCAGAGCGGTTGTTTTGATAAAACCGGCCTGGGGGTTTACCTGATACTGGTCGATCCCTTTAAGGAGAAACCTGATGGAGTCCTCCACGGTGATCATTCCCAGGTTGGGTCTTCTCAGTTCCCTGAGGATTGAATAGGCAAGGGTGGTTTTGCCCGATTGCATAGGACCGGTGATCAGCAGCAGGCCGGACAGGGGCCTGAGCAGTCCTCTGAGGCGCTCTAAATTTTTATGGGACAGATACAGCCCCGAGAGGTTGAAGACGGATTTGTGGGGGGAGCGATCCATTAATCTTAAGAATATTTTTTCACCGGTCTCGTCGGGAAGAATAAGGAACCGGATGTCGATTTTTTTCCCGGGTGTGGGAAAAAGAATACGGGCGTACTGCGGTTCATTTTTTTGCTCCGAAGGCAGCTTGGCTAAGTTTTTTAAACCGGAGCGTAGGTTTTGATAGATGGAGGTTTCCATCGTGATCTGCTTCTGAACGCCCTGGTCGATGATAACATGGATGGTTGCGGAGTCTTTTCCCGCCTCGATCTGGATTTCGCTGGCGTTTTCCGTGATGCCGTAGAGGATCAGGGGGACATGAAGCTGGTTGATGGCTTCCGGCCCCGCAATCTTTTTTAATGTGTCTTCCGTGAGGGAGAGGTTTTCTTCAAACGCATGGCTGGTTTTGATTTTTTTGAAGAATTCATAAAGGGTGGTGTTGGTCTGATAGGCGTTTTCAATCGCCCATTCAATGTCCTGGGGCAATGCGAATACCAGGTTTACAGGGCCTTCAATGATACGGGTGATCTCTTTTTTGATCTCTTCATTGTCCGGCGTGGCCGTCGCCACCGTGATCGTGTCCCCCATCTGGTACACCGGTATGGCGTAATACTTCCTGGCGAACCACTCGGGAATCCTGCGCACCACCTGGGATTGGAACAGGGATTTTTCAAGATCCACATGGGCGATACCGATGGAATCGCACCAGATCTGGCATAGCTGCCGCTTGGATCCGACACCGCTCTGGATCAGGGTGGCAAGCACGTCCAGGGCGTTGCCATCCAGCTCGTTGAGCAGATCATTGATGAAATCCTCTGCAATGATCTGCTTTTTTATCAGGATCTGAAAAAATTTCGGATTTTCGATTTTCGGCGCCTGCATGTCGGCTGCGTTCTAAGCTTGGGCTCACTTCATTTTTTTTTAAGGTTGGCCAGCATGAGATCTGTGATAATTTCCTGAGGAATATCCTTTTCCTGGCTCAGATCTTTGGGTTCCTCATTGATATCCGCTTCGATTTCTGCGAGCATTTCAAACAGATCATATTTTTGTGCAGGACTCGTCATGATGCCTCCCGCGGCGCCTTGAGGGATTCTTTATAGGCGCGCCAGGTGTTCTTGATGGTTTCCTTGATCTCGGGAATGGGAAGGTCCTTTCGAATAAACCCGGAGGCGCCCAGCCGGATGCAGTCCTCAACCGTCTCCCTGTCCACAAGGGAGGTGAGCATGATGATAAACGCATTGGGGATTTTTTTTCGGATTTCCGCCAGGGCCTGTTTCCCGGATTTAACCGGCATGTTGATATCCAAAAGCAGAATGTTCGGCTTCAGGAGGAAGAATTGTCGCACGGTTTCCTCGCCGTTGGCGGTTTCCCCGACGACCTCGCAGTTCATGCTTTTGATGACGGAGGCGATGAGTTTCCGAACATGCGCCTCATCCTCTGCCACCATCACTCGAATTTTTTTTGCGGGCTTCATTCCCCGGCGTCCTTATTTCAAAGATCAAACTACTTCTAACAGATTTTCAGCCGCAAGTAAAGTGAAATAGCAAAGATTTTGGCAATAAAATCAAATGAGAGATGCCATTAAAGGGGAACCGGTCACGCCTTGATCCCCAAACGGATGCCATTTGGTTTTTATGGGCGTGTCAGGCCATGGCCCGTGCCATCAGTTCGCCGACGGTTTTGCTGAATCGAGCGGGGTTCTCGATTTTTCCGCCTTCGGCCACCAGGGCCAGGTCAAACAGAAGCTCGCTATACGCCTTCAGTTCCTCCGTATCGTTATCTTTTTCAAAAATTTTTTGCATTTTTTCGATCACCGGATGGGCAATGTTGAGCTCCAGTATCCGTTTGTTCCGGGGCGGCTTCTGGCCCGAGGCCTTGAGCAGCTTCTCCATGTAGGCGCTGAGGTCATAGGTGTCGCCCGACAGGCAGGCCACGGACTCCTTGAGATGGGATGAGGGCTTGACCTCCTTGACCCTGTCTTGCAAATGGGCGGTTATTTTTTCAAAAAGGGCGGAATACGCCTTTTTTTTGTCCGCGTCGGGTTTTTGGATGTCAAGCTCGCCCTTTTCCGCGCTGACGAGTTTTTTCCCGCCGTATTCCCGCAGGGCCTGGATGACGAACTCGTCCACCGGATCGGTCATTAAAAGCACATCAAACCCTTTATCCCTGAGGGTTTCCAGGTGTGGGCTGTTGGCGATGGTGGAAAGGGTATCACCCGTAATATAGTAAATTTCCTTTTGTTCCGAAGGGAGGTTGGCGACATAATCCTTTAAGGACACCCATTTGCCCTCTGATTTGGTGGTCTTAAACCGGCAAAGCTCTGCAAGCTTTTCCCGGTTTACCGGATCCGAATGGATCCCTTCTTTCAAAACCGCACCGAATTCATTGTAAAATTTTTCATACTCCTGGGGCGCCAGGTGCTCCAGGTGATCGATTATTTTAAGGACCAGGTTTTTTCGAATGTTTCGCACCAGGGCGTCCTGTTGAAGGATTTCGCGGCTGATATTGAGGTTCAGATCCGGAGCATCCACCACCCCCTTGATAAACCGAAGATATTCCGGAATCAGCTCCTTGCAGTCATCCATGATAAAGATGCGCCGGCAGTAAAGCGCGATGCCGTGTTTTCTTTCCGGAAAGAACAGGTCAAACGGCGCGGTCGAGGGGATATACAGCAGGGCGCTGTACTCGGTGACCCCTTCCATCTTAAAGTGAAGATGGGACAGGGGGGGATTCCAGTCATGGCTGATATGGGTGTAGAAATCCTTGTATTCTTCCTCGCTGACCTCCTTTTTATCCTTGGCCCATATGGCCTTCATGGAGTTGAGGGTCTCCTCCCGGACCACCCTCTTTTTTTGAGCCGCCACTGGTTTGCCGTCTTTATCAAGGAGTTTTGATTCCTTGCCTCCGACTTCCGCCTCCTCCCGCTCCACATCCATCACGATCGGATAGCTGACAAAGTCCGAATGTGTTTTGATGATATGCCGAATCGTCCACTCCTCGGTAAAATCCTGATCATCCGGCTGGACGGGTTTCAGGGTTAAGATCACATCCGTGCCGCGGGACCGCCTTTGTGCCGGCTCAACGGTGTAGGACCCGTCTCCGGTCGACTCCCACCGGTAGGCGTTGTCTTGGCCGGCGGCCCGGGTCACGACGGTGACCTTTTCCGCCACGATAAATGCGCTGTAAAACCCCACCCCGAACTGGCCGATGAGTTCAGGGACCAGGGCGCCCTGATTTTTTGATTTTTCCACCGCCTCCAGAAAGGCCGCGGTGCCGCTTCGGGCGATGGTGCCGATGTTGTCGATGATCTCGTCATAGGTCATGCCGATGCCGTTGTCCGACACCGTAAGGGTTCGGTTCTTTTTATCTGGGGTGATTTTGATTTTATATTCCGTATCGCTGCCGAGTATCTCCGGATCGGTCTGGGCCTTGAATTTTAAGCGGTCAATGGCGTCTGAAGCGTTGGATATCAATTCCCTTAAAAAAATTTCAGGATGGGAATAGAGCGAGTTGATGATCAGGTTCATGAACTGCTTGACTTCGGTTTTGAACTGAAATGTTTTTTTCTCTTTTTCCATCTTTCGGCTCCCCATGGCGGTGATCGTGCGGTTTATACACCTTTAGCGGGTACAAACGGTTTTTTTATTATTTTTTTTTCCATATAATGGGGGTGAATTTTCATTTGTCAAGCCCGTGAAAGAACGCCCTGATCCTGGCGTTTTAATTTTTTTGGAATCCTCGCCGCTGATCTGATATGAAGAAACAGAATGCCTTAAACGGTCCGAAGGTGAATCCATGATCGGGGAACCCGGCGGATGTTGATCCTTTTTGAAAACCTCTCTCAAAATCAGGCGGATCTCTGCGCCCTGGTTTTATCGTCATCCGGCATACCCTACCGGATCACCCGGGACCGGAAAGGGTGGGGGGTCTGGGTTGAGGATGCCCGCTACAACCGGGCGCTTGAGGTGATGAAAGAGTATTTCTCGGAGAACCGGGCGGTTCTGCCGTTTCCCGAACGGCCGGCGCAGGTTACCTCCACGATCATCGCTTCAGGGCTTGTGGTCGCGGCCGCTTTACTTTTATGCCATGTGCTGCTACAGAGGTCCGGTGATTTTCAGAACATCGTGGACCGGTTCGGGGCCTCGGCCCGGGACATCCTAAACGGCGATTTTTACCGCGCCGTAACCTCCCTGATGCTTCATGCGGACGCGGTTCATCTGCTGGGAAACATGGCCGGCATCGTGCTTTTCGGCGTCGCCGTCTGCGCCGTGACCGGCTGGGGGGTGGGCTGGCTTCTGATCCTGATGAGTGGGGTTTTCGGCAACCTGGTGAATGCGTTCATGTATGCCTCCGGGCATGTTTCCATCGGGGCGTCGACAGCGGTTTTCGGAGCCGTCGGCATCCTGTCCGGGTATCAGTTTGAAAGGAAACGGCACACCCGCCGGGGCCGGTTGATGGCCTGGCTGCCGCTGGCAGGCGGTCTGGCTCTTCTGGGGCTGCTGGGGTCCGAGGGAATCCGCACGGATCTCGCGGCCCACCTGTTTGGTTTTTTTTCGGGTATCGTAATGGGGTGGGTGTATGCACGGCTGTTTCCACTCCCTCCGCGAGGGCGTTATCAACCCCTCTGCGCGCTTCTGGCGCTGGTCCTCACCGCGTCCGCATGGGCGGCCGGATGGGGCGGGTAGGGATAGGAGAAGAATGAAAAGGATATCAACACTGAAAAAGGAGCGGTTATGAAGTCTGTGGCGGAGCTTTTGTTTGAGGCCGGTATGCTGAAGCATACCCCCCGGGCCGGGTTTTCGTTTCTGGGGGCGGGACGGGAATCCGTGGCCGAGCATTCCTTCTGCGTGGCGTTTATCGGGTATGTCATGTCCCTGATGATGCCGGAGATCAACGCCCTTCGGCTGATTTCCATGTGTCTGGCGCACGACCTGGCCGAAGCCCGAACCGGGGATTTAAATTACGTGCACAAGAAATACGTCGCCGCGGATGAAAACCGTGCGCTTCATGACGCCGTACGGGATCTTCCCTTTGGCGGGTCGATCGTGGATGCCGTCGCCGAATTCAACGCCCAGGAAACCCTCGAGTCGCGGCTGGCGCATGATGCGGACCAGCTCGCGTTTATTCTGGATTTGAAATCGATTTCAGATATCGGCCTCAAGGCCCCGGATCAGTGGCTTTCGGTGGTTTGCAAGCGGTTGAAAACCCCGACCGGCAAGAAACTGTTTCAGGAGATTATGAAGACCCCATGGGACGCCTGGTGGATGGCCGACTACACGGAATAAAAAAACCCGGGCCGGGTTTTGTTTTTGTTACAGGTTGACCTGCTGAAGATGAATCCGCTGGCGAAGGACCGACTGCGCTGTTTTTAAAAACTGCGGGGTCAGGTCGGATACGAAAAATTCGCTGTTTCCGTTTTTGGATAGGCTCTGATCAAGATTCGGCGTGGCTTTAAGAAGGGTTCTGACCCGGTCGGCCACAGCCGTGGAGGAGTCGATGACCTTGACCCGTTTACCGATTTTATGAGCGATTATCCCCTTGAGCAAGGGGTAATGGGTGCATCCGAGGATCAGGGTGTCGATCCGCCGGGTTTTCAGGGGATGCAGGTATTTTTTGACGATCATTCGGGTCTCCGGCTTTTTGAGCCAGCCCTCTTCCACCAGGGGGACGAGAAGCGGGCAGGCCGCGGCGAACACCCGCGCATTCGGGTTTTTTTCCTTTATTTTTTTTTCATAGACGCGGCTTTCAACGGTCGCCCGGGTGCCGATCACCCCGATGATGAATCCGGGACTGACCTTTAACGCCTCATCCACCGCCGGGCTGACCACCTCATAAACCGGCACATCAAACCTTTGCCGCAGCGCTTCGGTTGCGATACTGGAGACGGTGTTGCACGCCACCACGATCACCTTCGCCTCCTGTTTGAGGAGGAACTCCGTGTCCTGGAGGGCGTATTCAATGACGGTTTTTTCGCTCTTGTTTCCATAAGGGGTTCGGGCGGTATCGCCAAAATAGACGATGTCGTAGCCCGGCAGGGCGTCCATCACCGCGCGCACGACCGTCAGCCCGCCGATGCCCGAATCAAAGATGCCGATCATGGCGATCCCTTTTGCCGGAGGGTTGCTGCAAAGTTTTGCCGAAATCCCCTCTTGTTTTTTTCAACTCCTTTTCCACGCAGGCGAGTACGGCCTCGATGGGGAAGTGGCTACGGATGCCCGGACAGAAGCCGGCCATGATCGCCCAGTTGTTCGGGTCGATGAGCACGCTTTTGATAAACGGCCATTGCCTGCACATGCGGGGTTTGACCGGATGAATGGTGCAGACGCCGTCCCAGAAGATGCAGTAGCCGTCGGAGCGCTGTTTGAGGACCGGTTTTCCGCCGGACATCTGGCAGTATGTGGCGATGAAGCCTTCCCTCGGCGTTCCGATATAATCCGCGATTTTTTCAACCTCCTCCGGCGTGACAAAGGTGCCGCCGTATCCCTTGCAGCAGTCGCCGCATTTCTGGCATTCAAACAGGTCCTTGGGCGTGATGTTTTTAAACGGCATGCCGGGCCTCCATCGCCTTTTTGAGGGTGACCTGATCCACATACTTCAGGTCCCCCCCCATGGGCACGCCGGCTGCGATACGGGTGATGTTCACCGGGTATTTGGAGAGGTTTTCCGACAGGTAGGAGGCGGTGGCTTCCCCCTCCAGGCTGGTTCCGGTGGCGAGGATGACCTCCCGGATGCCTCCCTTTTCCACCCTTACGAGCAGTTCCTGAATCCGAAGGTCCTCCGGGTCGATGCCGTCCATGGGGGAGAGGAGGCCGTGCAGGACATGATAGAGCCCTGTGTATGCGCCTGATTTTTCTACGGCCACCATGTCCGCCGGGGATTCCACCACGCACAAAACCCCCGGGTCCCTTGAGGGGTCCCTGCAGATGCCGCACAGCTCCGCGTCGCTCAAGGCAAAGCAGCGGGAGCAGAACCGTATTTTCTGTTTTAGCTCCCCAATGCTCGACGCCAGCTCCATCCCCTCGGCTTGAGGCGCCCGGAGGAGATGCATGGCCAGGCGTTCCGCGGTTTTTTCTCCGATGCCGGGAAGCCGGCTTAGGTTTTTGATCAGACGGTTGAGGGGCGCAGGGTAAACGTTCATCGTTCTGTACTCTCAGCTGACCGCTTAGGGTTGGCTACATCAGGCCCGGAATGCTGAGCCCGCCGGTGAGTTTGCTCATTTGCTCGGAGACCATTTTTTGAGACTGGGACAGGGCTTCGTTGACAGCGGCCAGGATCAGGTCCTGGAGCATTTCCACATCGTCTGGCACAACCACCTCTTTTTCAATATGAACGGAAACGATCTCCTGTTTGCCGTTTGCCACAACCTTCACCATGCCGCCGCCTGAAGAGGCCTCCACGGTTTTTACCGCCATTTCCTCCTGCATTCTGGCCATTTTATTTTGAAGCTGCTGCGCCTGTTTCATCAGGTTTTTTATGTTCTTCATGGTTCCGTCTCCTGTAAAATTTTAACATCAATGATCTTCCCCTGGAATATTCTCATGGCGGTTTCCAGCAGGGGATGGTTCAACGCCTCTTTTTTGAGTATCTCACGTTTTTTTTTGGCCTGCGGATCCGCAGTAGAAAACGGTTCCGCATGGATTTCAACCTGAACGGGCCTGCCGAGGGCCTCGCTGAAGAGCCTTTTGAGGATTTCCTGGGATTCCTCCTGCTTCACATAGCTGATGTTAAACGGCTTTGATTTTACGTTGATGATGATCCGGTGGTTCTCCACGGCGGTGACGCTGCTGTGGGTGAAACAGGCGGCCAGCATGGGGTGGTCTTTGGATATCCGGTCCAGAACCGTCTGCCACGCCTCCGCCGTCGTTTGATCCGTGTTGATGGGCAAGGCGTCGGCCGGTGAATCGTCCGGGACGGGATTTAGCGGTTTTTTTTCCATGCCGGATAGCGCATTGGATTTTTCCTCCGGCTCCGGTTCAACCGGCCGGGGCGTCTTATGGATTTTGGGCGGATCCGGTTCCATGGGAAGCTCTGGCTTTAATGGATTCTCCGGCAGGATCCCTTTTTGCAAGAGGTCGATTTTTTCGATGAGGGTGTCTAAAGACAGGGCGGGCTTGACCTGGAGGATTCGCATAAAGGCCATTTCAAGCGCCAGTTTGGGTTGCAAGGAGAGTTTGATGGTCGCTTCCTCCTTGAAGAGCATGTCCAGGACCTGGTTCAGGTGGGCCAGGGAAATATCCTTGACCTGATGACGCATGAGGGTCATTTCATGCTCGGGAACATCGGCCAGCGCCCTGGAACCAGCTTCCATTTTGACCAGCAGCAGGTTTCTGAAGTGCTGCAGAAGTTCGGCAAACAGCCTGATCATATGCTGGCCGCGCTCATAGAGCCTGTCGATGGTTTCAATGATTTTTCCGGGGTCCGGCCGGAAGAGGGCCTCTGAAAACTCAAAAAGGGTCTGTCGGTCGATCCCGCCGATGATATCTATGATCAGATCGGTGGGGATGCTGCCCGTGACGCCGGAGGTGATCTGATCCAGAAGACTTAAGGCATCCCGAATGCTTCCGTCCGCCTCGCGGGCGATGAGGGAAAGCCCTTCTTCGCCGATTTCAATCCCCTCCTGTCGGCAGACGAACGCCAGGTGCGCGATGATGGAATCGATGCGGATCCGTCTCAAGTCATGCCGCTGGCAGCGGGAGAGGATGGTGATCGGGATCTTGTTCGGCTCCGTGGTGGCGAAGAAAAACATCACGTGGCTCGGGGGTTCTTCCAGAATCTTGAGAAGCGCGTTGAACGCGGAATCGCTGAGCATGTGCACTTCATCGATGATGTAGATTTTATAAGGGCTGTGGGCCGGCATATACTTGGCGTTTTCTCGCAGCTCGCGGATGTTTTCCACCTTGTTGTTGGAGGCGCCGTCGATTTCAAACACATCCACGGCGTGCCCCTCGGTGATCTCCCGGCAGGACCGGCAGTGGTTGCAGGGGGTGGGGGTGGAGCCAGACGCGCAGTTGACGCACTTGGCAAGGACGCGGGCGATGGTGGTTTTGCCGGTGCCTCTCGGCCCTGAAAACAGAATGGCGTGGGCCAGGCGGCCGGCGGTCAGGGCATTGCGCAGGGTCTGGGTGACGTGTTCCTGTCCGACCACCTCCTCAAAACGCTGGGGTCGATATTTTCGTGATAGAACCAGATATCCCATCGGGTTTCAGTTATGCCTTTCCAAAGAAGACAGCCAGATTTTCAGGACCTTGATCTGCCACTGTAAAGGGAGGATATTCGATGCACCTTGAATCTGGCGGAGAGAGAGGGATTCGAACCCTCGGTGCCCTTTCAGACACACACGCTTTCCAGGCGTGTACCTTCAGCCTCTCGGCCATCTCTCCGCATGTCTCATTTTTTTGTATCAGATTTCACGGCTTCGCAAAGGGGAGGTCCCGGTTTTTTTAAGGCATTGTAAGATGCCGGGTGGCGGAGAGGGTGGGATTCGAACCCACGATCCCGTGTAAGGGGATACCGCTTTTCGAGAGCGGCGCCTTCAACCGCTCGGCCACCTCTCCAAACCGGCTGAGCGACCCTTTGCATCCGTCTGACGGCGCACAAACCCAGAGCTTGTTTTGGCCTGAGCATCGTCCGCCCTGACGTTTATCCTTTTTTGAATCCGTGTGTCAAATAAAAAGTCGGATCAACGGCATGGATTATGGGAGATTTTTAGGCTATAGCCCTTCAGCATCTGGAAACGGCTGTTTATTTTTTTGTTTAATTGAATGGGAGGGGTGACCGTCATTCCCGGGCGGCCCCCCTTGATCCCCTCCACAAGGAAACGCCGGGCGTCTCCCTGGGGTCTGGTGTGGATCAGGGTCAGCCTTTTAGGCTCGAGGTGAAGGGCACGCATTTTTTCCAGGATCTCCGTCAGGCGCTCCGCCGGGTATATGGTCATCAGCCGTCCAAAGGCGGTAAGCATCCGTTCGGCAGCGGCCATGAGGGTGTCGGATGTCATGGTGATCTCATGCCGGGCGATGGCCAGCCCCATGTCCGGATTGATCCGTCCGGACTCCGCCCTGCGATGCGGCGGGTTGCAGACCACGGCGTCCACCGGGCCCGATGTCATGGCGGGGGTCAGCTCATTCATATCCTGTTGGAAAAGGGTGATCCGCTGCTGCAGGTTGTTTTCCGCGATATTGCAAGCGGCAATCTCGGCAAGCTCAGGCTGGATCTCCACGCCGAATATCCGTGCATTCGAATACCGATGGGCCAGGATCAGGGAGATGATGCCGCAGCCGCATCCCAGGTCCAGCACCCGGTCCGAGGGATTGAGCCGAGCCCATTGGCCGAGCAGCACCGCATCCATTGAAAAACGGTATCCGGACACCGGCTGCCTGACCTGAAGACGGCCGTTATAAAGGGTGGTGCAGGTCGTGGTCATTTCCCTTTTCTCTTAAAATGAACCGGTCTTGAATTGAATCTTATGGATTTTCGGCGCTTCCAGCTTCTCGTTCAGCCGGCTGATGAGGGGCCTGACCTGAAACCGGAGCTGATGGATCAGGGCCGGGCTTTTGACATGCACCAGCAGGACTCCGTTTTTAAGAGCGGCCGGCCGGGCATAGGTGGTGATATCGGGATCCAGCAGGGTCTCCCAGAGCTCCCGAACCTTTGTGATCTCCGCCTCGGATTCGCGGCGGCATTTTTGGATGATTTCACCAATGATCTGGCCGATGTGGGTAATCGGTCGGCTTTCGGGGGTCTGGGTCATTGCGTTCCTTAGGCTCTGGACGTTGTGCATTTTGTTGCTTTTTTCAGATGGGAAGCCCCTTTCTTACCATGCTGAGTGTCAAATCCGTCAGCGAATATACCTGCATCGTCAGAGACCTGTCAAGCAAAGCCGGGTTTTCAGGTTATCGAACAATTCTCATTAAGCTTGGTTTTTACTTGACTTGAAAGGATAGCTTCAATAAAGATTTTAAATAGATGGCATGCGATGGAATACGTATGGGGGGATTGTTTCGCAAAGCCCTGTTTCATGCGAAGTTACGGATTTTTTGGTATAAACAAGTTCCCGGTTTGCCGGGGTAAGGAAAAAATGATGAGCTGGGATTGGGATAAGCTTCAGGAGAAGCACAGGGAAAGAACATCGGGCAGCGGCATCAGGCCCCCCCAGATGGATGATCTGGTGGCTAAAATCAAGGGGTATCAGTTCCCCGGGGGCTGGCTGCTTGCGATCATCGTTCTGATCATGCTTTTCTTTGGCGCGTCCATGGTTTACACCGTCGAGGTGAATGAGGTCGGCGTTGTTCAACGGTTTGGAAAATATGTCAGGACCTCCACCTCCGGGCTCAACTTCAAGCTCCCCGCAGGCATTGAAAAGGTGACCAAGGTCAAGACCAAACGGATCTATAAGGAGGAGTTCGGCCTTGATTCCCAGCAGGAGGATATCGCGCGGATGACCTCCGGGGTGGAGTACGTCGATGAATCCTTGATGCTGACCGGGGATCTGAATGTGGGGGTCGTCCCCTGGATTGTTCAGTATCGGATCAAGGACCCCTATGATTATTTGTTTCAGGTCAGCGATGTCACCCAGTTTTTAAGGGACATGGCCGAGGCTTCCATGCGGCTGGTGGTGGGCGACCGGAGCATCAACGAGGTGATCAGCAAGCGGGAGGAGATTGCCGCCGATGCACAGGTTCGGCTGCAGACGGAGCTTGACGAGGCAAAAACCGGGATCCATATCGTCACGGTGGAGCTAGGAAACACCAATGTGCCGGGACCTGTGCAGGATTCCTTTAATGAGGTCAATCAGGCGGTTCAGGAAAAGGAAAAAACGATTTATGAGGCTAAAGAGGAATACAACCGGGTTATCCCCAAGGCCAGGGGGGAGGCCGAACAGGCGATCCGGTCCGCTGAAGGGTATGCCATGGAACGGGTGAACCAGGCCGAGGGGGATGCGGCCCGGTTCAGGGAGCAGTATCGGGAATACGTCAAGGCCAAGGATGTAACCCGGCGCAGGCTTTATCTGGAGATGGTCAAATCCGTGTTCCCGAATGTGGGAGAGCTGACCATTATTGATTCGGAGCAGAAGAACGTGCTGCCGCTTATCAACCTGGGTGAAAAATGGGGCCTGACCAATGAGAAGTAACGCGATCATCGGAATCGGTGTTTTTATTGCCTTGTGCGTGGTGTTTTACGGCTCGGCGTTTACTGTGGATGAAACAGAGCAGGTTGTGGTCACCCAGTTCGGCAAGGTGGTGGGTGAGCCGAAACTCAACCCGGGGATTTATTTCAGGCTCCCTTTTATTCAGAGGCCCAACTATTTTCCTAAAAATATTCAGGCATGGGACGGGGAACCCGGTCAGATACCGACTCTGGATAAAACCTATCTCTGGGTGGACAGCTTTGCCAGGTGGCGGATTGTGGACCCCGTCGCTTTTTTTCGAACCGTGACGGATAAGGCCAGCGCTATAAACCGGCTGGATGAGATCATCAACCCGGCGGTTCGAAACGCATTGACCTCACATCCCCTCATCGAGACGGTGAGGAACAGCAACCGGAAAATGACGAGCCTTGAAAATGTGGATCTCTCCAGCGACACCAGCACAGATTCCGAAATCAAGATGATTCAGACCGGCCGGGAAAAGCTCAACCGGCAGATCCTGGAAGCCTCCCAGCCGAAGCTTGGAAAATTCGGCATTGAGCTTCTGGATGTGAAAATCAAACGCGTCAATTATGTTAAAAAGGTGAGGGATTCGGTCTACGGCCGGATGATCGCGGAACGAAAGCAGATGGCGGAAAAGATCCGTTCCGAGGGGCGGGGTGAAGCCCAGAGAATAGCCGGGGATAAGGAAAAAGATTTAAAAAAAATCCAGTCCGAAGCCTATCGAAAGGCTCAGGAGATAAAAGGAAAAGCCGATGCGGAGGCGACGCGAATATACGCCGAGGCCTTCAGCCTCGATCCGGAGTTTTATACCTTTATTCAGGCCCTGACCATTTACCAGTCATCGCTTTCGAAAAAAAGCAGAATGGTACTCAGCACGGATAACGATTTTCTAAGGTATCTAAACCGTTTTTCCGTTCCATCCGAGTGATAAAAAAAAGCCGGGAAAAATAAGCCCCCAAGGATTTTTCCCGGTTTTTTTATCCACTGCGCCGAGATGTTTGTTATCTCCCTTTTTTCCGTTGATGCCGTGTCTGGGCCAGCAGCTTCCGGTGTTTATGTTTACGCATCTTCTTCCTTCTTTTTTTGATTACGCTGCCCAACCGATCACCTCCTTTAACACATAAAATAAATTGCAAATTATAAATATTAAATTTAGCATAGCTAAATTTAGAATGTCTATAATTTTTTCTGAATACTTTGGGAATCAAAAAAAATCGTAAGCGGTAGTAATTCAGACGTGGCATCGTGCTTGAGTATGGCTATGAAAAGGCCGGCGTATTTCACCCCGGATGAGATTCGGGTGGTCAACACCGCTGTGGCGGCGGCTGAAGAGATTGTGGCCAACCATTATAAGCTCTCCGCCGCGCAGTTGTTGCGTTTGAACTATGATATTAAAACCCTGGCGGACCTTTCTGGGGAGGAGGTCGTGGAAGGGCATTTTGCCCAGATTGTTCGGTATGACGAAAGAAAAAAAGGTGCGGTGCTGGATGTGCCGGTGAAGGATTTTTACAAAATATGCATTCAGGACCATTCTATCCTCGCCGCCCTCAAAAGGAACCCGGAGATCCAGCTGTTTCCGTTTCTGATTTACATTGTGAGCCATGAACTGATTCATCTGCTTCGGTTTAAGCGGTTTTTTCAGCTTTTTGACGCCCCTTTTCATGAAAAAATGGCCGAGGAGAGGCGGGTCCATGAAAAGACCCAGGAGATTTTAAGCCGGGTCTGCATCAAAGGGATGAAGCCGGTGCTTCGATTCTATGAAAAATGGCTTCAGTCCTTTCCGAGCACCGGAAAAAATTGTTGATAAAATTTTTTTTAAACCCCTTGACATCCTGTAATCATGGACTATATTTTTTCTGATTGTAACTGACATGGCTCTATGTGCCTGATTGTTTTGA
This sequence comes from Desulfonema limicola, assembly GCA_020722245.1. Taxonomy (GTDB): domain Bacteria; phylum Desulfobacterota; class Desulfobacteria; order Desulfobacterales; family Desulfosalsimonadaceae; genus DYLE01. The sequence goes on along the minus strand of DYLE01000028.1, from coordinate 1,675 downwards.
CTTTTGAAACAGGAGGGGTTGTTAAAGATGCCGATCTATGAATACGAGTGTGTAAAATGCGGGCATGTTCATGAAGCCCTACAAAAGATTTCTGACAAACCGCTTACCGAATGCCCCTTGTGCTCCGGCAGACTTCAAAAGTTGATTTCCCAGAGCAGTTTTCATCTGAAGGGCTCCGGCTGGTATGCCACCGATTATGCAAATAACGCCGTTTGTTCAAAGCCTGCCAAGAATAAGACAGGTGAAGCCGGGACCCAGTCGAACAAATCCCCTGCAGCCCCGAAAAAGGAAGAGGATTTTTAACCTGTAATGGGTGAAGGGCTGAGGTTTTTAACGGCCCGAGGGGAATGGTTGAGGGTTTACGGCGCAGCAAAAAATTTTTGAGTACAGATATCCGTTGTTCACCTTCAAGCTATGGATTTTTCAGGTTCAAAAAACAAAACCGTGCATTCATGAACACTTTTAGGAAAGGAGAAGAGGTAAAATGAAGATCAGACCGCTACAAGATCGAATTCTAGTGAAACGGGTTGAGGAGGAGACCAGGACAAAGGGGGGTATTATCATTCCCGACACCGCCAAGGAAAAACCCGCTGAGGGGCTTGTTGTGGCGGTGGGAAAAGGCAAGCGCGGCGAGGATGGAAAGGTGATCGAACCGGATGTTAAAAAGGGAGACCGGGTTTTGTTCGCCAAATACGCCGGCACGGAAGTGAAAATCAATGATGAAGAGCATCTGATCATGCGCGAGGATGATATTCTGGGAGTCATTGAGTAAACAAGGGCGGTTAAATCAAATAAAATAATTGGAGGTTGATGAATATGGCTGCAAAAGAGATAAGATATGGATTCAAGGCCCGGGAAAAGATGTTAAGCGGGGTATGCAAGATGGCCGACGCTGTGGCGGTAACCTTGGGCCCCCGGGGTCGAAACGTGGTGATTGAGAAATCCTGGGGATCGCCGACGGTCACCAAGGACGGGGTGACCGTGGCCAAGGAGATCGAGTTTGAGGATAAGTTCGAGAACATGGGCGCCCAGATGGTCAAGGAGGTCGCCAGCAAGACCAGCGATATGGCCGGTGACGGCACCACCACCGCAACGGTTCTGGCGCGCGCAATTTACGAGGAAGGCCTGAAACTGGTGGCTGCAGGAAACAACCCCATGTCCATCAAGAGGGGAATCGACAAGGCGATCGAGGTCGCGGTAAAGGAGCTTGCCAAGATGAGCAAGTCCGCCACGGACCATCGTGAAATCGCTCAGATCGGCACGATCTCGGCAAACAACGATGAAACCATCGGCAATATCATTGCAGAGGCCATGGACAAGGTCGGCAAGGAAGGGGTGATCACCGTTGAAGAGGCCAAGTCCATGGAGACCAGCCTGGAGGTGGTGGAGGGAATGCAGTTTGACCGGGGGTATATCTCTCCCTACTTTGTGACCGACTCCGAAAAAATGGTGGCCAAACTATCCGATCCCTACATCCTGATTCATGAAAAGAAGATCACCAGCATGAAGGATATGCTTCCCATACTGGAACAGATTTCCAAAATGGGGCGGCCGCTTTTGATCATTGCCGAGGATGTGGAGGGCGAAGCCCTGGCCACCCTGGTGGTGAACAAGCTGCGCGGCACCCTGAGCGTGGCTGCAGTCAAGGCTCCGGGATTCGGCGACAGAAGAAAGG
>DYLE01000027.1 GCA_020722245.1 Desulfonema limicola | reverse complement strand
GAGAAAGGAAACGAGCCACAGGCTCAGCTGAGGAATATAGGTAATCACGATCAGCCCGATCAGCATGATGACTAGAAACGGTACGGTGGCGCGGTAAAGCGTAAGCACCGGCTTATGGAACCTGAAGCAGGAAATGAAAAGGTTCATGCCCATCGGCGGGGTGGAGTAACCGATCTCCAGGTTGGTCAAAAAGATGATCCCCAGGTGAACCGGGTTGACGCCGTAACTTAAGGCGATCGGCAGGATCAGGGGAACCACCACCAGGAGCGCGGAATAGATATCCATGAGGCAGCCCACGATCAGCAGAAAAATATTTAAACCGATAAGGAACAACCAGCGGGAGGTGACGATCTCCTGCATGGCCTCCAGAATCCGCATGGGGACCTGGGCGTCAATCACGTAGTTTGTGAATGCAAGGGCCGAACCCAGGATGATCAGGATTCCGCCTACAAGGATCATGCTCTGGTTCATAATCACCGGAAGGCAGCGGAGGCTGATCTCCCGGTGAATGAATACCTCAACGATCAGCGCATACAGAACAAGCAACGCGGCCATCTCCCCGAGGGTCACATAACCGCCGTAGATGCCGATCACCACGATGAGGGGGATGGCGAGCTCCCATTTCACCGCGGAGGTGGCCCGTAGGATCTGGCGAAAGCTGATCTTCTCCTTGGCCACCTTTGATCGAACCCCCACAAATCCGCTGTAAATAGAAAGCAGCAGAATCAAAAGCAGCCCCGGGAACAGACCTGCCACAAAAAGCTGATTGATGCTGGCTTCGGCCACCACGCCGAAGATGATGATGGGCAGGCTCGGGGGAAAAAGCAGCCCCAGGCTTCCCGAGGAGGTGAGCAGACCCAGGGAAAACCGCTCCGGGTACCGCTCCTTGATAAAGGCCGGATAAAGCAGCCCCCCCAGGGCGATGATGGTGACCCCGGACGCGCCGGTGAAGGCCGTAAAAAACGCGCAGGCAAAAAGCCCCACGATGGCAAACCCGCCCGGAAGCCATCCCAACACGGCTCGAGAAAAATCGACGATACGCACAGAGGCCCGGCTCTCGGCCAGAATGAACCCGGCAAAGGTAAACAAGGGAATGGTATAGAGGATGGGGTTGTTGGCGAACTTGTTGTAGGTATCCACCACCAGCGCCGCAAACGGAATCTCATCCACATAGAACCCAACCATGGCGAATGCGGAGAGGACCACAAAAATCGGCGCGCCAAGGAGTGCCATCACCACAATCAGGAGAATAAGGGCTTCAATCACCGCATCTCTCCCTTGAGCATCTCCAACAGACTGGATAGGCCGTTTCGAGCAAACCGGAAGGCAATCACCAGGTACCCGACCGGCAGGATCATTTCAAACACCCATACCGGAAGGTGAAGGAAGGTCGATACCCCGCAGGCCCGGCGTTCAATGCAGACGAACTGATAGGAGGCATACACCAGAACACCGCAGATCACGCAGGAAAAAAGATTGATCAGCACATCCACAAACGGCCGATGACGAGAGGGAATCAACTTTGCAAACGCATCGATCTTGACATGGGCGCGGCTTCGCGTGGCGATCCCGGCGCCTAAAAAAGCGATCCATAAAACCAGATGGCGGACCAGGTCGTCTGCGCCCATAATGCCGGACTGAAACAGGTTTCGCATGAGGATCTGGAGCAGGACCATGACCACCATGACGCCCAAAAAGACCTCGAGGAGGATATCCTCGACTTTTACAAGCGCCTGGTTGATTCTCCCGTGCTGTCTTCGTTCGGCCGCACAAACAGGGCATTCCAACAGTTCAGGGTCGAAATCGCCGCCGCATTTAAGGCATTGCATGTTAAATTGCGTCCTATCTTAGCTTTTCAATATCTTTGTTGGGATGGGCTTGCCGGTATTCGGCTAAAAGGGAAAGGGTTCTGTCCAGGAGTTCCTGGGAATAAATCTTCCCCACCAGATTTTCCCTCGCCTTTTTTGCGGTATCGAAAACAAACTGAAGCTGCTGCTCATCCTTTTCGGGGTCAAAGGGCACGATCTGGATCCCCGACTTTTTGAGCACATCGACGGATTTTCGATCCTGCTCCCTGGCATGAAGGCTGAGGCGTTCAAAGTAGGGGCGGCAGATGTTTATAATCTTTTTCTGGCTCTCGGGAGAGATTTGATTCCAGAGCTGCTTGGTAAGTATGGTGGCGCCCTGCACGTTGGTGGTGGGGTATTCGCTCATGTACTTGAACCGGGTATCCCACCGGTAGGCCACGGCGCCATAGGGGGTGATGGGGGCAGTATCAATCAGTTTGGTGGAAAGGGAGGTCATCACATCGGTAAAAGACAAAGGAATCGGCGTGATCCCAAAGGCATCAAACATGGCCTGGCTCATCGTATCCCCCTCCCACATCCACCATTTCTGGCTTCTTGCGACTTCAATGGAGGTGATAGGAACCTTGGAAAAGTTATACACAAACCCCACCTCGTTCCATCCCAGAACCACAAACCCCTTTTCATCAAACAGCTTTTCCATGGTGTCCTGAAGCTGTTTTCTGACATACGCCACCTCATCGTAGTTCCTGAAAAGGTAAGGCACCTCGGTCACGCGCACCTCGGGGACGATCTGGGCCAGGCCATGGCCGGTGAACATGCCGCCGTGAAGCTGGCCCATGCGAATCTTCCTCATCACATCGTTTTCATCCCCCTGCACCGCGCCGTAATAAATCTTGATGCCCACCTCGTTTTGGGTCTCTTTGCGGATTAGGGCGTCCATTTCATCCATCTGCTGCATGATAAAAGAGCCCCTCGGCGCGATGGTGGCCATCTTGGCAAGGATCTTCGGGCTGTCTTCGGCATAAGCGCCGGCCGATTCAAAAAGCATCGGAATCAGCGCAAGCCACATTATCCAGGATCTATGTTTTCCCATGTAAACCCGCCTTTCTAAAATAATGGGGTGCTGAAACTAAAACACATTATCCACCTGTTGAATCATCCTTTGGGCCTTCTGCCGGGAGGCCTCATTGACAAACGCCATCTCCGGAAGCAGGTCGTCTGGGGCCGAGACAATCCCATTTAAGATGTCCAGGTAAAGCTCCCTGTCCTGCACCTGGTAGGCGTAATACTTGGCGTACATCAGGGGAAAAATAAGGAGTTTACCTTCGGAAATCTTAAAGGCGCGGTCGTACTCGGCCTTGGCCTTTTCCAGGTCTCCGCCCATGGCCGTTGACCGGGAGGCAAGCAGGGTGCCCAGAGCGGTATGGGCCGCCCCGTATCGATAGGATTCATCCAGCTCGCAGCATTTTTTAAGCATCGCCTCGATCTTGGGCAGCGCCAGGAAAATCTCCGGGTCGTCCACGTTTAGACCGGCCCAGCTCAGCCAGGAACTTGCGGTCCAGAACATCGCCGGCACGTCCTTTTCTCCAAACACCTCAAGCCCGGCCGTAAAAGCTTCCGTAGAACCCTCATCAAACGCCCTTGCGAATTTTTTATTTTTTTTGAGCGCCCTCAACGCGTACTGAAAAGACTTGTAGTATAGACGTGCCGCCCTATCCCGGTCCTGGTCCTCCACAAACACAAAGCTGTAGCCGTAATACGCCTCCGCCGCCTTGACCAGCACCTTGGTGTTGTTCGGAGAGGCTTCAATAATACCATCGAGCTGAATCAGGCTCGCGGGCAGGGCGTCTTTTACAAGCTGCACGTCGCTGTTTTTGTTGACCGCGGTATTCATTTTTTCCAGTAACGGTTCCATGGAATCGACGGTGATTTTCAGCCCAACGCTGCTGCACCCGGAAAGACCGGCCATCCAAAAAAGGCATACCCATAAAATAAACCCTCCACGGCGCATTCAAATTCTCCTTATGGGGCGCTAGAAAATAAATAATAAAACAAATGTTATAAAATATCGCTATTTTATTTAACGGATATAAAAACACCTGTCAACCATTTTAAACAAGGTTTAGGCTCAAGTTTTGCGTTCCCCAGTTGTCGGTTAAAGGCTCAAGGCAGTGTAAGGCTTCACTGATTTTCGCCTGCAAGACCAGCGGCTCAGTAGGATCTAAAACCTGAAATCCAGTAGGGACCATAGGAGCCGTCGTTTCGTTGCTCACGGTTTGTCCCTTTGGTGATCCGCTTGATGGGGGTGGGCAGGTAAAGCTTGCCGGAAAACCACTCCGGTATGTCAAGATCGAAACAGCAGGGCAGGTCGCCTGTGGGAATACCATCGATAATTTCTACGACATCAGTTCCATAATACCCGATTTCATCCTCCCGGTCGAGCTGGCCGTTTCCATTTTTATCCAGAATAGCCACAAGGTAGGCGGTGCGTTCATCTTTGGTTCCATGATCAAGCCCCTTGATTAAGGGATCAGGCGGTTGATTATCCTCCCAGACCACGACCTCCTCATACAGAGCGGTGAGAATCGGAAGCCTTCTGGGAGGACAGGGATCCTCTTTTTCGCCGATACCGATATAATCATACGCGGTTGCCGGAAGGATATCGACTCCCAGCAGGTAATCCATATCAATGCCAAGCTCGATCTCACAGGCGGCGTTCAGGCTTCCGGAAACCCCCTCCACATGAATCGCCAGCACCATGATTTTTGCCTTTTCCACGTCAAAGCTTCCGGTACCGCTCATATCCAGGGCGTAATCGATGTCCGCATCAAAGTCATAGATAAGCTTGTTGATCCTGAACTCATACCCAGCAGGGGGAGTCATGTTTCTTCCATAGTTGAGTTCCGCGGCAAACTGATAGGTGTCCTTGTTTTGAACGATTCCGATCTTGTCTCCTGAAGTGAGACCGGGAAATCCCCCTGTAAAATCCCTGTCCCACAGCCCGGCAATAATCACGGACTCTCCGGGCACCAGATCGGTGTGCGACAGGTCGCAATCAAAATAAAAATCAGCAAGCGGCATGCGGTAGAAGTATTTCAACCCGGCATATGGGTCTTCAAAAATATCCTGGGGATCATCTGCCGAGTAAACGATGATATACATGGGGCTATCCCCGTAAAAATACTCTGAAGAAACAGTAAACATTCCGGCGATGGACATATCGATTCCGGATGCCTGTTGAACATCGAGCTTAAACTCCATGTCGATGCCGGAAACCTCCCCTCCGGTTATCGTAATCAGGGAGGAAAACTCCTCTTCGGTTTTCGCGTAAAACCCGATCCGGTCCCCTCCGTCCACGCTGCCGCTTCCGTTGGCGTCCAGCAGAGCAAAAACCTGCAGGTTTTCAATCGGCACATCCCTGCCGTAGGGAAGAATATCTATTGTATAAGCCTGGGACCCCGATCCCTTGGTGAGCGTCTTAAACCCCATCACATCGTTAAAATCCAGAGAGGTAAAATCAGAGGACTCGATATCCCCCGCATACGCCACCAGGGTCACCTCGCCTGTGTCATCCCCCAGTATCCTTCCGGAAACCGAGGCCTCATAGTCAAACACCTCCCGGTTGATGTCGATGTGAAACCCCTCGTTTAACCCCTCGTGCAGCTCCACTGCAGGCGTGATCTTGCCCGCCTCAAAATACGTCCCGATAACATCGCCAGGGGTAAACCCTGGAAAACCGCCCACAAAATCCTTGTCCCACAGGCCGATCAGCATCACCCGGTCCCCGGGCGCCAGCCCCGTGTCCGTCAGATCAAAGAAAAAGTTCGTCTCCGGAGCGGTTATCCTTGAAAAATAAAGGATCGCACCAAACGGGTCCGCCATCACCGCATCCGGATCAGACCCGTCAAATACGGCGATATACACCGGCGGGGCGCCCGGGCTGTAGGCCGCCGGCAGAGAAAAATCCCCGGAAACAGACACCGGAGATGCAGAAGGAGACTTCACATCAAACTTAAACTCCATGTCGATGCCGGAAACCTCCCCTCCGGTTATCGTAATCAGGGAGGAAAACTCCTCTTCGGTTTTCGCGTAAAACCCGATCCGGTCCCCTCCGTCCACGCTGCCGCTTCCGTTGGCGTCCAGCAGAGCAAAAACCTGCAGGTTTTCAATCGGCACATCCCTGCCGTAGGGAAGAATATCTATTGTATAAGCCTGGGACCCCGATCCCTTGGTGAGCGTCTTAAACCCCATCACATCGTTAAAATCCAGAGAGGTAAAATCAGAGGACTCGATATCCCCCGCATACGCCACCAGGGTCACCTCGCCTGTGTCATCCCCCAGTATCCTTCCGGAAACCGAGGCCTCATAGTCAAACACCTCCCGGTTGATGTCGATGTGAAACCCCTCGTTTAACCCCTCGTGCAGCTCCACGCCGGGTGTGATTTTCCCTTCCTCATAATAAACCCCTATGAGATCCCCCTTGTCCGGAAAGGGAACATCATTGGTGTAGTTGTTATCGACAAACGCAATCAGATAAACAATGTCCCCGGCCTTCAGCCCCTTGCCCGAAAGATCCACGCGAAAAGAGGCATTGGCCTTGTCCGCCACCACATACGCGATGATGACCTCCCGGGGGTTGTTTTCAAGAAGATCCGCATCAATGCTGCTGGTGACCGATACAAGCACCGGCGCATCGGAATCCGCAACCGATTCCGGAAACGCCAGGGTGCCGGAAAGGACAATCCCCTTCTTTCCGGACGAATCACCGCACCCGGACACCGCCAGCAGGGCGGCCAGTAATATACCGATGTAAACCTTATGGGTATGCATAACGGAGGTTCACCATAATAAAATCATTGCTCCCGTAATAATAGAACAGGGAATCCCTTTCATAATCCCCTTCGCCCTGACCCCGGATGCCCACATAGCTCAGCTCAAGCTTAAACCCGTTTTTAAAGTCATACCCGATCTGAGGCCACAGCACATAACCGCTGTTGCGGGTCTCAATCACCGCGGTCAGGGACAGGTTGATCCGCTTGTCAAAATAGTCATCCTGGAGCCGGCAGGTGAGAATATCCGTGATCTCGGGCGGGCTGATATCATCCTCAAAGTACTGGGCCTGATACCATTCCATGGTAAACAGGGTGTCCCCGGCATGGTCCGGAATCAGTTCATAAAGCGGAATAAAGTAGTTAAACCCCAGGGAGTAGGAAAGATAATCGCTCCGTGTGGTATCATAGGGAAACTCCAGGTCCTGAGGACGATCGGTGTCCTGCTCGATAAATCCCCTTCTGTTCGGCGAAAAGGCGGTCTCGGCCTGAAAAACAAAATCCTCATAGGTCCATGCAAAGTCAAACCCCACATAATCCACAATAAAGGCCTGAGGTTGAATCATCACAGCCACCGTCTGGTTCTCCTCAAGCACGGTGCGGAATGGAATAAGAATCTGGTCGCGGTCCGGACCATGATACCCGCTCAAGGAGAAATCCATTCCTTCATAGGTGCTGGAAACCCTGGCGCCGTATCCGAAGTTTTCCATCTTTGCGGACAGGTGTTGAGGCTCATCAAAAATCAACGGGTAGGCGTCCTCCACCTCCTTGACCGCCCAGAAGCTGTTGGTCACGGGGAGGGCCTCCTCCACGTGAAGCGGAACAAAGACCATCTCCAGGGTGAACTGGTCAAAAAAGGCCATTCCCGACACCGCCGGCACACCGAAACGCGCCTCATCCTCATCGATGAACATCAGCTCCCTTAAATCCGGGGGGTTAAAGTACTGGGTGGAATTCATGAAATCTGCCGTCCCCCATGAAAACAGCTGATTGCCGATCCGAATCCGGTATCCGCTGTTTTGCCAGTTATAATAAAACTCTCTGGGCATGATTTCACACGCATCGCTCGAAATCCTCAGGTTCCGATAGGTTTCGCTGCCTTCGACATAAGGATAATGCTCTCCGATATCCTCATTTAAAAAGGTGGGGAAAAAATAGACATGGGTGACGGAAAAAAAATAGCTGTCGGACGGTCCGTACCGGCATTCCAGTCGCGCGGAAACCTCATTCTTCACGCTCGCATCAATAAAATGAAGCTCCCGTCGGGTGTTGACATAGTTTTCAATGGCCGCATCAATCCGCCAGGTAAACAAAGGGGCGCTGCCGCCCGCTTCAGGCCCTTCCTCCAGCTCCGACTCCCAGTCCTCATCAAACGCCAGGTCATCAGAGGAATCCTCCCCGTTCTTCAGGTCATCGGGTGCGTTGTTCTCCTCCGACGTCACGGAGTCCATGGAATCCGCAGCCATCAGGAAACACGAAGGATAAATGATCTCAACCCCGCCAAGGGCAATCAAAAGAGCACATACAAAGAGAAGGGATCTGACGCCGTGACCTTTAATATTAATAATCCAACCTCATTCACAAAAGAAGAAGCGATCCCACGGGTTCGCAGATATCGCGTCCCCGCTTCATTTATTTTGCAATCCCATCGGCGCAACGCCCACAATCGTAATATTCGGCTATCGCAACGCCTCCTTGTTAAACTTTGCGTCATCGATCGCCTCATTATACTTCAATTCCTTCAGCTCAAGCTCGGTATACCCATTTCCGTCCACAAGTTCCATCTTGACCTTATAGGGGGTTAAAATCCCGTCAATGGTTTTCACCTCATAGTTTTCAAGGAACTTATGGAACTCCCCGTCCTTGTAGAAATCTATCCGAACCACAAAAAAATCGGATTTCCGGGGGTAAAAAACCACCTTGTCGTAAACCTTCTCCCCGACCTTCTTTATCGCCTGCACCTGATAGCAGTCTTCCCCCACGGCTTTTCCCTCGCCGAGAAGCTGATAGTCATAGTCATCAATGTCCACGGAGGTCAGATCCTCGTAATAGAAATGAGAGTTCACAAAAGGCTTGCCCCGGGATGAGGAGGCGATCCGCTTGATCTTGCCCGAGGAGAGCCTGAGCCACTGATCGTCATCGGCGGCCTTGTGGGAATGGGTCAGCAGCTTGATCTGGGTGGGACGAATAAAGGCGATCATGGCCTTGTCTTCATCATCGGCATACCGCTTCATCTGAAGGACAAGCTCCTTCTCCTCGACCGCATCCCCCTTATGAATCCGCATCAGAATCTTGCTGAGCGCCGTGTCCGGCTCAGGCAGGGCGTCGGACTTTTCCATGATCTCCCGGCCGGTTAAGGCATACAGCGGCTGGCAGAATAAAAAAATCATCATGCACGAGACAAAAATGCGACCCTTCATGATTACCTCCATAAACCGGTAAAGCGTGTGGCCTGCCTGAAAAAGGCACGATCTGGGCCCGCTCAGGCACGGCATGACCCAAAACGGATTCAGGCTAACAGATTCATTTTTAAAAATCGACAAAAAAAAGCGGCGGTGCAGATTCAATGGATCGGAGGACCCACACCCACCCGGCCTACGCCATCTATCATACCACCTTCAGGTCCGGAAAGGCCATCCTGTTCACCTCTCTGGCGCTGATCTGCGGCTTCATGGTCCTGACCACCTCCAACTTCCTGCCCATCATCCTTTTCGGCCTGCTCATCGCCCTGACCATGATCAACACCACCATCGGCTCCATCCTGCTGGTGCCCGCGGCGATCCGCATGACGAACATCAATCTGAACCGGCCGAGCCGGCTTCTAAAAAAAATTATCCCTGCCCGGCTTGGCGAATCCCTGGCCCAGTCCGATTCATGACGTAAGGGTTATGGGTTTTCAAAACCTGTTTTTTGGAAATCCGGGGTTTCATATGACGAGGCGGTCCCCGGGGGAGTGATCGCGGTTCAGACCTTCGACGATTTTTTAAACTTTAACCCTCATCTGCACATTATCGCCACGGACGGATGCTTTTACGGAAACGGTAGGTTCATCAAAGGACCGACGCCATCATTATTCATCATTGTGACAAAACCATTGCCAAATAAGGCATCTTTGAATAAGATTCCTTTATGAGCAAGACATTTGAGTTGATCCGCCACTTGATCCAGCAAGGCCAGATTCTGGTATCTGAACATGGCTATGATGAGTTGGCTGCGGATGATATTTTTATCAAAGACGTCCTGGCCGGGATCAATGAAGGCATCATTGTGGAGGACTATCCCGATTATTCAGAGGGGCCGTGCGTACTCGTCCTCCAAAAAGACGTTGATGGGGATCCGATTCATGCCGTTGGGGCATCCCAAAAGGCGCATCAGAGGAAATTCAGGGACGTATATCATATTATTAGTCGACAGGAGGCATTTCGTATGATCGGTATGCGTCATGCCGCATCAGTCAAAAATAGATGTTCCGGGTGCGTTGCGCCATTTTCTTGCCAAAGGAATAAAACTTATAATCAGATATACGTCCCCGATCTTCTCCCAACTTTTTAATTCAATTGTGCGAAATTTAAGTTCTTATCCTTTCAGACGAATAAATCATATATATAAGGAGGCCCCTTATGGAAAAAATCAAATCAACCGCACAGATGATCTTTTCAATAAGCATTTTTTGCCTGGCATTGGCCATTGCCTATTTGGGTTATGAAACACATCTGATCCTCACAGGGCTCCCGGGAATCTTGACGAAAATGGAAAAAACATCTGAGGTGATTTATCCCACCATGAACGGAATCGCCCAAATTTCCGACAACATCCCGCCTATTGCCGAAGCCATCGACAAGGTTCATGATTCGCTTCCCTCCCTTCTGGCTGAAGTCAAAGCCACCCGGGAAAGTCTGCCGGATATCTTAAAACAAGCGGATGATATTGTTGTTAAAGTCGACAAGACCGCCAAAGTCATCCCGGGCGTGCTTGAAGAAGTGAAAAAAACCCGGGAGCTGGTGCCTGAAATGGTTCAGGAAATTCACTCCACCAATGAACAGATTCCCCAAATCATCACTCAGGTCGACGGGGTCCGGGAGCAGATACCGTCCATGATTCAGACTGTGGACAAGGCAGCCGAATCGGTGCAGACATTTTCCACTCAACTGGCAGAAACGAATAAATTGATTCCCGACATTCTGGAAGAAACCAAAAAATTAAGAGAAGCAGCGCCGGAGTTGATGAACAGGGCCGAAAATATTGTCACACAAGGGGGAGAATTTGGTTCGGATGCGGGCAAAGGCGCCATCTCCGGATTGGTCATGAGTGTGGTCAATCCCATGAACGTAGGCGGACGGCTGAAAGAACTGGTGCTGCCAGGAAAAGAAATACCGGCATTGACCGATGCGGACATCGCCTTGATCCGGGAAACCGTGATTGATGCGGTCATTAATAAAAAACCAAAGGAATCCATCAAATGGGAAAATCCGGTTTCAGATAATTTCGGTAAAGTGACGCTCTTACAGGAATATATGGAAGACAACGAGGAATGTAATGAAATCCGATCGGAAATCTGGATCAAAAAAGGATTCATGCGAAAAGAAAAAACCCATGATTTTAATATGGTCTTTTGCAAAACACCGGATGGTAAATAGGTTGAAAAAGGCAAACCGATGTTAAATGTCAACAACAATGACTAAAATAGGAGAGCGTCAGGGCGACCCATAATTCAACTGAAAACAATGGCGCAAACCGGATTTTGGCCGAAGCCATAAGTACTGAAAAAAACATTCCTTGGAGGTCGATTACGAACTGAAGCCTGTGAGCGCGTGAAATAACATGACCGATCAGCTATAAAAAGAATTCAGGAATTCAGGGACGTATATCATATTATTAGTTGACGCGGGGCATTTCGCATGAAAAAATTACATCATGCCGCGTCAATCAGGAACAAAGGCTACGAGTGTGTTGCACCATAAAAAATATAGGACATTGTTGACAAATCGCACAAATTAAATCCTCCCTGGCATCTGGGCGATGCTGGAAGTCGAAACGCCCAGATGCCTCGCGGTTTCAGCCAGAGACAACCCATATTCCTTGACAAGCCTGACAGCCAGCACTTTTCTCAATTCCGGCAGGGGGCTCCATCGGCTGCCGGATCGAAGCATGGCTGCCGTTATTCCTCTCGCCGGAATGGGCGCTTTAAATCTTGATCCTTTAGTCTTCAGCCTTCGGCCTTTGACCTTTAACCTTCTTTCCCTCTTCCAGAATCCTTACGGTTTCGGCGATTTCCGCATCGGTCACGCTTTTGCGCAGGAGCTCCATTTCCTTCATCACCTGGGCGAAACGGACGCCTTCGGCCGCGCTGATCCATTCCAGACGCAGCCGCTCCGGCCGGATTCCCGCCTTCTCCATTTTTTGATGCAGTTTTTGGATGCGCTTTTCCGTCCAGTGGTTGGCGTCGATATAGTGGCAATCCCCGATATGGCATCCGGACACCAGAACCACGGGCGCTCCTTTTGAAAACGCGTGCCAGATGAATTTTTCATTCACCCGGCCAGAGCACATGGTGCGGATCAGCCGCACATTGGCCGGGTACTGAAGCCGGGACACCCCCGCGAAATCCGCGCCCGCATAGGAGCACCAATTGCAGGCGAAGGCCAGAATCTTTTCCCAAGGGTGATCGGCCAAAAGCGCATCCACCTGGGAGATGATCTGGTCGTCCGTGGAATGGTTCATGACAATCGCCCCGAAGGCGCATTCCGCGGCGCAGGTGCCGCAACCGGCGCAGGCCGCGGTGTTCACCACGGCCGGGGTCTTTTTCTTTACGTCCACGGTGATGGCGTTATAGGGGCATACGACGGCGCATCTGCCGCAGGACACGCAGTGCTCGGCCATGACCTCGGCGGTGATGGGCTCGGTGGTGATGACGCCCCGGTGCATGAGCCGGATGGCCCGGCCCGCAGCCGCGGATCCCTGGGTCACGCTTTCCTTGATGTCCTTGGGACCTTCCGCGCACCCGGCGTAAAAAATCCCCCGGGTGGCCGCATCCACGGGCTGGAGCTTGGGATGGGCCTCCAGAAAAAACCCGTCGGAGGTGAGCTGCAAGCCCATCATTTCCTGGAGCTTCTGCGTGCCGGAGGCGGGCCGGATGCCCAGGGCAAGGACCAACATGTCAAGATCATGATATTCAATGCGGCCCGCACCGGTGTTTTCCACCGCCACCCGCAGGCCGCCGCCGTCCCGTTCCGCCACGTTGCCGGGAAGCCCCCGGATATACTGCACCCCCAGGCGCCGGCTGCGGTTGTAAAGGTCCTCGAATCCTTTGCCGAAGGCCCGGATATCAATATAAAACACCTTGATCTCCAAATCCGGATAATGCTCCTTGAGGACCAGGGTGCTTTTGATGGTGTTCATGCAGCAGATATTGGAACAGTAAGACCCGCCCTTTTTATGGGACCGGGAGCCCACGCATTGAATGAATCCCACGGATTTCGGCTGCTTGCGGTCCGTGGGCCGGATCAATTCCCCTTTGGTGGGGCCGCCGGCGTTGACCATGCGCTCCAGCTCCAGGCTGGTCAGGATGTTTTCATACCGGGTGTAGCCGTATTCGTCCATTTCCCGGGGATCATAGGGCTCCAGGCCCGTGGCCACGATAATGGAGCCCACGGTGACCTGAAAATCCTCGTCCGACATATGGAAATGGATGCATTTCTTGTCGCAGGCGTCGCTGCATTTGGAGCAGCCGTTGCCCAGGCATTCATTCATGTTGATGGCATAGGCGGAGGGGACCGCCTGGGGAAAGGGCATGAAAATCGCCCGGCGGGAGGAAAGGCCCGCGTTGAATTCATCCGGATACACCACCGGGCAGGCCTTGGCGCATTCGCCGCAGGCCGCACATGCGGACGCATCCACATACCGGGCTTTTTTCACGATCCGGACGGTGAAATTCCCGACAAAGCCCTTGACTTCAGCGACTTCGCTTAAGGTATGCAAGGTGATCTTGGGATGTCGACCGACATCCGCCATCTTCGGCCCGAGAATTCAGATAGAGCAGTCCATGGTGGGAAAGGTCTTATCCAACTGGGCCATGACCCCGCCGATGGACGGGTTTTTTTCCACCATCACCACCTCATACCCGTTGTCTGCGAGATCCAGGGCCGCCTGGATGCCGGCCACGCCGCCGCCGATGACCAGGGTCCGCTTGATCAGGGGGACCACCTGCTCGGTCAGGGGCCAGAGCAGGCTCACCCGGGCCACCGCCATTTTGACCAGATCCTTGGCCTTGGCCGTGGCGGCCTCGCGATCCTGCATATGGACCCAACTGCATTGCTCCCGGAGATTGGCCATTTCCATCATGAAAGGATTGAGGCCCGCTTTCTTCATCATCTGCCGGAAGGTGGGTTCATGGAGCCGCGGCGAACAGGACGCCACCACGATGCGGTTCAGCCCGTTTTCGGCGATGTCCGCGATCATTTCCATCTGGCCGGGCTCGGAGCAGGCATAGGTGACCTCTTTTGAAACCGCCACGCCTTCAAGACCCGCCGCCCATTGGGCCACCTTCGCGCAATCCACGGTCTGGGCGATATTCAGCCCGCAGCGGCACACATAAACCCCGATGCGGGGATTGTCCGCGACCATGGCATCCGGCGCCATCGTTAAATTTTCCATCTTTGCCTCTCATTTATGATCAAAACGTCATACATCTTGTATAAAGCATATATGCGGAAAAAGTTATAAGTGATCTAAAATTAAAAGTGCCTAAAGTTAATGTTAATGCCTTCGGCATTCGTCATTTAGATTTAAAAATGGCTTCGGCCACGGCGCAGTCAAAAACTTTAGTCACTTTAGCTCACTTTGAACTCCAAACTTTTCTTGCCTACTCCCACCGAATCGCCTCCCGGATGACCCGGGTCAAATCCTGAATCTCCATTTTCAGGGTGTCGCCCTGGAACGGGTCTTCCATGGCGCACTGGAGATGCACCTGGCATTTGGGGCAGACCGTCACCAGAAGGTCCACACCGGTTTCCCGGGCCCGTTTCAAGCGCTGGACCTGCATGGCCTTGCTGTAGGCGTCGCAGCCGGTCCAGGCGCAGTTGCCGCAGCACATGGATACGTCCTTGTAATCCTTCATCTCCGCGACGCCCTCGGGCGCCATGCGGGCCATCAGCTTGCGGGGCAGGTCTTTCAACTCCGCAAAGCTGTTGAGACGGCAGGAATCCTGAAAGGTCATGTGGCGGGCCGGCGGATTGAAGGCCACGGCCCCCTTGTCGATCTGCCGGTCTAAAAACTCATAGAGATGGGTCACCTTAAAACCGGTTTTCACCCCGAACCGTGCATAATCCATAGAAAGGATCCGAAAGCATTCCGGGCAGGCGGTCACCACCTCTTCGATGCCCTGGTCATTGATCATTTCCACGTTGAGCCGGGCAAGGGCGAGAAAATTTTCCCGGTCCCCGGACCAGAGCAGGTCATGGCCGCAGCACCGCTCATGTTCTAAAAGGGCGGGGGCCACATCAAAAAAATTCATGAGGCGCAGGCTGTCCACAATCATGTCCGCAGTCCGGACCCCCAGGTGGTGCCGAAAAAAGGTGTCGAAATACGGGGCGCATCCGCCGAAGAACAGGATTTTGCTGGAATTGTCCACCCGGATATCATCGGGAAGCCCCTCCCACCTTTGGGTGACCACCTGGGGGGAGGTCATGGCCCGCATCAGGGACTGGAAAAATCCGCCGTGGGCCTGGTGGGAATCCCCGTCCTCCCGGCTCTTGACCAGGGCCCGGACATCTCCGATGAATTCCGGAAAATTTACATCGGACGGACACCGCGCGTAACAGAGGCCGCAGGTCAGACAGGACCAAACGTCCTCGACGATCTCCTTTGCGGTAAAATCCCTGGCAATGAAGGCGGCGGCGATGGCCCGGGGGGAAAAGGCCTTTCCGGCCAGGGCCAGGGGGCAGGACGCCGTACATTTGCCGCAGTCCTGGCATTCATAGACATTGTGGCGGGCCAGGATTTCCGAAAACGACAGGGGCGGCGCTTCGGCCCGGAGATCTGTTGATGCTGGCGGCGTTACCGGGGATTTTCCCAGATCCATGATCCGGTCCCGGAACCCCATCACGAAATCCTCAAAGGCGTCCACTTCGTCGGGCAAAAACATGCCCAGTTGAAGGCGGTCCCGGTCCATGCCCAAAAGGGCCAGAATTTCCCGGGTGTCTTCCGTGACATGGACCGCGCTTTCCGTGCCCACGCCGTAGCGGCAGGAGCCGGGCTTGCACCCGGCCAGCATCACGCCGTCGGCCCCCATTTCAAAGGCCTTGAACAGCAGGGCCTTGGTCATCCGGCCGGCGCAGGGAATCCGCACCATGCTGATTTCCGGCGGAATCCGCCCGCCCCGGCCCTGAAGGGCCTCATAGGCCGCGTAAGCCCCCCAGTTACATAAAAACAGAATAATTTTATAATTGTCCATCTCATCCTTACTTGGTCAGAGTAGGCCGGGTTTCTTACCCGGCACCGGAAAGAATCCCGACCTACAGTGTCGGGATTGGAATCCCGACCTACTGAACCAAAATTTCCTCCAAGGTCTTTTCCAGAAACATCTGGTCCCGGAAGGGGCTGTCCGCCGCGCTGGACGGACACACGGAAATGCAGTTGCCGCACCCCTTGCACAGGGCCTCGTCCACCACCGCAAACCATCCGCCGATATCATTGGGCTGCATGGTGATGGCCCGATAGGGGCAAACGGCCAGGCACCGGCCGCATCCCCGGCACCGGTCCTTGTCCACGGTAACCGTAAACCCCTTGTGCTGGCGCGGGCCCCGGGGCATGACGGCGGCGGCCATGGCGGCCGCGGCATCCCCTTTCTGGCGGCTGGACACAGCAATACCGGGGGGATCCGCCACAAACAGACCGGCCATGGATGTCATGCACGGATAAATAAAGGGAATGCCCGGGGCATCGGCTTTCTGAAGGCTTGCGGTCACATCCCGGCCCCGGGTCCCGTCCAGCCCCTCCAGATAGGGCACCCGACCCCGAAGGGTTTCCCCCACGATGACGGTCCCGGCCTGGAACTGCTGTTCGCCGCCGGCCACCGCCACCCGGATCTGAAACGCGCCCAGACTGCCGGAGACGCCCAGGGTCCGGGAACCCACAAAGGCCAGGAGATTGGGGTGCTTACGGACATCTTCCAGGGGCTTTTCCCGGGAGCCGAACAGAAACACGTCAATGCCGGCGTCCGCCAGGGCTTGGGCGCTTTCCAGGGCGGATTCGCTGTCGCCGATCACGGCGGCGGTGAAATTATAATTCCGTGCCGGCGCGGAAAAAGGCTTCAGGTTTCGCGCCCGCCGCACGGACCGGCGGATCATGCCCGCAAACTTGCGGACCGCGAAATCCGGATAATCCTTCAGATAAGAAAGCACCTCATTGCGGATATTGCAGGTCATGACCATGGAGCGGCTGACGCCCGTGGCCGTAAACAAGGCCGCCTTGAGCCGGC
>DYLE01000026.1 GCA_020722245.1 Desulfonema limicola | reverse complement strand
ACAACAGGTTGCGCGATCAGCGCAGTCCTCAACTTTAGTCACTTTAGCTCACTTTGGTCACTTTTAACTATCATCGGCTTGAGGTAAACAAGCCCTTTTTAGGGGCAAGACAAGGCCTGGTCCTCTGGGCCAGGATTTTTACTGTTTATAAATCATTGCCATAAATCGAAAATGTTGTCAAATTTCTTGTGAGGATTTATGGATAACCTAATAGCATTTTAATACAAACAAAATTTCCGGGTTGACGTTTTACGTATGAGCGGCATACGCAATTTCAGCATTATCGCCCATATCGATCACGGAAAAACGACCCTGTCCGACCGGTTGATTCAAAAAGCCGGGATTGTTTCTGAGCGTGATTTCCGGGAACAGATGCTGGACAGCATGGATATCGAGCGTGAACGGGGGATAACGATCAAAAGCCAGACCATTTGCCTGCCTTATCAATCAGCGGATGGTCAGCTTTACCATCTCAACCTGATTGACACCCCCGGGCATGTGGATTTCAGCTATGAGGTCTCGCGGGCGCTTGCCTCCTGCGAGGGGGCGTTGCTGCTGGTGGATGCCACTCAAGGGGTGGAGGCCCAGACCATCGCCAACCTGTATCAGGCGCTTGAAAATGACCTGGAGATCATTCCGGTCATCAACAAGATCGATCTTCCGTCGGCGGATGTGGATATGGCCAAAAAGCAGATCGCCGAGGAGCTTGGCCTTGACCCGGAGGGATCGGTTCTCTGCTCGGCCAAGGAGGGGACCGGCGTCGAGGCCCTGCTTGAGGCGATTGTCAAACGGTTTCCGTCGCCTTCAGGGGATCCCGATGGCCCTTTGCAGGCCCTGATTTTTGATTCCGAGTACGATGCCTATCGGGGCACAATCGTTCATCTGCGCATTTTTCAAGGCCGGATCAGGCCCGGGGATGAAATTCTGTTTATGTCCAACAACGCCTCCTACACCGTGGAGGAGGTCGGTATTTTTCAGCTCAAAAGGGTGCCCTTGAAGGAGCTGGCCGCCGGAAGCGTCGGTTATATGATCGCGGGCATCAAAACGGTCAGCGACACCCGCTGCGGCGATACCGTGACCCTGAAGGATCATCCCTGCGATGCCCCCTTGCCGGGTTTCAAGGAAAAAAAACCGGTGGTGTTTTCCTCCATGTATCCCGTGTCCACCGATGATTACCCGGAGCTGGCCGCTGCCCTAGAGAAATTGAAGCTCAACGACGCCTCCCTGGTCTATGCGCGGGACGCTTCGGCGGCCCTGGGTTTCGGTTTCCGGTGCGGGTATCTCGGGCTTTTGCACCTGGATATTGTTCAGGAAAGACTGGAGCGGGAATACAACCTTTCGCTGATCCTGACAGCGCCGTCGGTGGCGTATCAGCTTGAAATGAAGGACGGCTCCGTGGTGATCGTCGATAACCCGGCGCTTTATCCTGATCCCATGAAAATTGAAAAAACAAAAGAACCCTTTATTCGGGCCTCGATCATCATTCCGGACCGGTACATGGGAGCTGTCATGAACCTCTGCCTGGAACGAAGGGGAATCAATACCAATTACCAGTATTTCAGCAGCAGCCGTATGGAGATGATATTCGATCTGCCCCTTGCCGAGGTCATCTATGATTTTTATGACAGGCTGAAGTCCGTCACCCAGGGATACGGATCGTTTGATTACGAGCTGATCGATTACCGCGACACCGATCTGGTCAAGGTGGATATCCTCGTCAACGGGGAGAGGGTGGACGCCCTTTCCCAGCTGGTCCACAAAGACAGGGCGGTGGAAAGGGCCCGATACGCCTGTGAAAGGTTAAAGGAAGAGATCCCCCGCCAGATGTTTAAAATCGCGGTGCAGGGCGCCATCGGCGCAAAGATCATCGCCCGGGAAACCATTTCGCCGTTTCGCAAGGATGTCACCGCCAAGTGCTACGGCGGGGACATCACACGAAAGCGCAAGCTGTTGGAAAAGCAGAAAAAAGGAAAAAAACGGATGAAAATGGTGGGAAACGTCATGATTCCTCAATCCGCTTTTCTGGCGGTTTTAAAAAGAAAGGATTAGCCTGGCCCTTGTCATCCGTTTAGGATTTCAAAGCGGCTGAAGAAAAACCCGATCTCAAAGGCCGCTGTTTCCGGCGCATCCGAGCCATGGACGATGTTTTTTTCAATGTCCGTGGCAAACTCCCTGCGGATGGTGCCCTCGGCCGCCTTCCGGTAGTCTGTGGCGCCCATCAGGGTGCGGTTTTTTTCAATGACCTTCTCCCCCTCAAGGACCATGACCACGATCGGTCCGGATGACATAAAATCCGTCAGGCTGTCATAAAACGGACGTTCCCGGTGCACCGCATAAAACGCCTGGGCCTGCTGTTTGGTCATGCGAAGCATTTTCATGGCGATGATCCGGATCTGGTTTTCTTCAAAGCGTTTCACCACGGTTCCGATCAGGCCTCTGGCCACGCCGTCCGGTTTAATGATGGATAATGTCCTTTCCATGGGATAAGTTCCTTTTTTTTCGATCAGGGTTATGGTATACAAGGATGCAGCTCTTAACAGAAGCTCAAAAACAAGTCAAGCATAGATCCTGTGATTTTAACTGGACAGAGCCAAAAACAAAAAGGGGTGGCGCATGAATCCGATCCTTAGCCGAATTAAATTGATGAAGGGGGACATTACTCAGTTGGATGTGGATGCCATTGTCAACGCCGCGAACAAAACCCTGCTGGGCGGCGGCGGGGTGGACGGCGCGATTCACAGGGCGGCCGGACCGGGCCTGCTTCAGGAGTGCAGGGCCTTAAACGGGTGCAACACCGGCGAGGCGAAAATCACCAAAGGGTACAACCTGAAGGCGAGGCATGTTATCCATACCGTGGGGCCGGTTTACAGCGGAAGGCCCGAGGACCGCCGGCTGCTAACCCTTTGCTACGCGAACAGCCTGAGGCTTGCGGCGGAAAACAACCTCATTTCCATCGCCTTTCCGGCCATCAGCTGTGGTGTTTACGGGTATCCCATTAAGGAGGCCTGTCGAATCGCCATCGACACCGTCATCGATTTTTTAAAAAGCAACGATTCCTTGCAACAAGTCATTTTTATACTTTTTTCATCTTCCGACCTTAAAGCCTATCAGGCCTATCTTCAATCCCTGGCTTAATCCATAACGGTCATCCTCTTTTTGTGATTGACAAGCCTGGCCCGGATGACTATCTTTTCCCAAATTCGACAGACGACAGAAACGGCATTTTAATTCATTTAATCTTGTTTATGCAATCGGAGGTTTCAATGTTTGAGGTGACTGAAGCGGCCCGGAAACAGGTCGAGGCGTTTTTTAAGGATAAGGAAAAAAAGCCCATTCGGCTTTTTTTAAACCAGGTCGGCTGAGGCGGCCCGTCCCTTGCTCTGGTTCTGGATGAACCAAACGATACGGACGAGGTTTTTGAGATTGACGGTTTTCAATACATCTGCAACACTGATCTTCTGAAACAGGCCCAGCCGGTCAGGGTGGATTTTAACGGCATGGGGTTTCAGATTGATTCAAACCTGGTTCTGGGCAAGGGCTGCGCGGCGTGCTCAAGCTGCGGTTAATGGCGATGGATTATCCGATCGTGTGAACCAGAATCATAAAATACAGGATGCTGATGAAGGCCATGCCGCCGCACGGCAGCCAGAGATGGCGGTATACCTTTTTCATTTCTGCGGCGAAGTACTGATTCGAGAGGATGAAACAGAGATGAAGCGGTGAGAGAAGATAACCGATAAAGCCGGAGGTGAGGGCGAGCATGATGTAGGCAACCATGAGGTGTTCCTGATGGATGGAGTGAATCAGGGGAATCAGGATCGGAAACGTCGCCCCCACGAATGCGATCGTAATCCCGGTGATCATTCCGATCAAAAACGGCAGAAGGATGGTGATCAGCGCCACCGGAATTTTCAAGATGAACAACTCATCCCGAATGGCATTCACCGCCTGGCTGTCCTCAAGCAGGCCTTTGAACACCAGGATGGCGAAAATCAACAAGACCATCTGAAACAGGCGGCGGGTGAACACCTCCCGGCCGACCTGTTTAAGGGGCATGGCATTGGCTGACCCCACCCAGAAGACGGCCAGAACCAGGGCGACGATCAGCCCTATCTCCTTTCCGATAGTGATGTCCGGCATCAGCTGCGACAGACCGACACCCATGCCGAGGCCGGGAATGATGACAATCAGGATCGGAAGCAGATCCTTTATAAAATTTCCCCATCCCGCTTTCTCGAAATCAGCAGTTTCAATAACACCCACCCCGGCGGCTTTCAGTTCCAGGTATCCGAACCCCACCGCACAGATCGTAAGCGGGCACATGAACAGGATAAATATCGGCAGGTTGATATCCGACATAAGGGTTGCCAGCAATACCCCGGGATACAGGGGCCACCAGTATTCCCATATGTGCCTGAACCAGTAGTTGATAAAGCTGAGCTGATCGCCGGAGAGTTTCAGCGAGCCGGACAGCTCCTTGACCATGGGTGCGGAAAAAACCGCCCCGCCGGGCATGGGGAGCAGACCGATGATGGCCGGAAAAATCATCAGCTTCAAGCGAGGGTTTGAAACCAACCCCTCAAAGCTTTTGAGCATGCGTTGCATCTGTCCGCTCAGCTCCATGCAGCGGCTTAAGATAAGGATAAGCGACACGATGGCCGCAAGCGCCAGGGTCTTGGGGTAGGTGACGGAGGCCAGCATGGATCGCATCGTCTCAAGGGGTGAAAGTCCAAAAAAAAGGCTTAAAATACCGCCCCCCAGTAAAAAGGCATACTCCAGGGGAAACCGCCTTCGGATTAAAAACAGGATGGCGGCAAAAACAGCGGTGACGCGCAGCAGCGCGGGAATGTCATCAATCATGGGCATGTGAGGTATTTTTTGAATGAGAAAAGTGGAAGCGATGCATGGCCCAACGCCTTAAAATTGAAAAAATAAGCCGTCATAGTACCAGGCGATCATCGTGGGACCGAAAAAAACGTAAAGGACCGCGCCGAGGGCAAGAAAAGGGCCGAAAGGAATGGCGTATTTGAGGTCCTTTTTTGCGATCAGCATCACGGTCAGACCGACAAGGGTGCCTGAAACCGATGAAACGATTATGGTGAAAAAAACCCCTTTCCATCCTGTAAAGGCGCCGATCATCGCAAGAAGCTTGATGTCCCCCCCTCCCATTCCCTCTTTGCCGGTCAAAAGGCGGTAGCCCCAGGCGATCACAAAAAGTATGCCTCCGCCCATGACCACTCCGGCCAGAGCGTTTAAAAAACCCAAATCCGGAAGAAAAAGCGAGGCGCAGAGGCCGACCAGGATTCCGGGGAGGGAGATGAAATCCGGAATAATTCTGTGATCGATGTCAATGAAGGTGGTTACGATCAGCGCGGAGATGAAAATAAAATAGACCAGCGCCGTAAGAGAGATGCCAAAAACAAGGGCGCTCCCCCAGGCCGACAGGCCGGTCAAAAGCTCTACCAGAGGGTAGCGGGCAGATATCGGCCGGCCGCAACAACGGCATTTCCCCTTAAGCCATAGATAGCTTAACACGGGAATGTTGTCATAAAACCGTATGGGGGCGTTGCAGGTGGGGCAGCTGGAACCCGGCCTCAGGATCGAACGGGATTTGGGAAGGCGGAAGATACAGACATTTAAAAAGCTTCCGATGCACAGCCCGAAAACAAAGATGATGACAAGAACCATAGGGTTTGCCTTAAGCCGCCTTTTTAAAAAAGGTTAACATGTCGCATCAGATTACCACATGAGGCCGATGGATGAAACCCCATTTTTTAAAATTTAAATTGATCTTACGGTTTAATCATAATAGACAAACATCCAGAAACCATACCGAGGTGAAGAGATGGCTGAAATTGATAGGGACGATATCATAAGCCTGTTGGAGGATAACAGGGAAACCGCTGAGATTCCGGAGCAGATGCCCTTGCTGCCGGTGAGGGATGTGGTCATTTTTGCAGATATGGTGCTCCCGCTTTTTATCGGAAGGGAAAAATCGGTCAAGGCCATGGAAGAAGCCATGGAGAAAGACAGGATCTTGTTTCTGGCCGCCCAGAAAGACCCTTCCGTTGAAGATCCCAGGCCGGATGATATTTACGGGATCGGCACCGTATGCCGGATTCTGCGGATTTTAAAGCTTCCTGACGGTCATTTTAAGGCGCTTATTCAGGGTTTGAAAAAAGGAGAGATTAAGCGTTATATTCGAAAAAAAGGAATATATAATGTTAAAATTCATATAATTTCAGATAATTATTTTGGAAAAGTTGAATTAGAACATAAAGCTTTAATGCGTAATATACGAGAAAATTGCGAAAAAATTTTGATGATGCGTGAGGAGTATTCCACGGAAATCGGCACCCTGTTAGATGAAATAGAAGACCCGGGCAAGCTTGCGGACCTGGTGTCATCCAATTTAAAGTTAAAGATAGATGAGGCCCAGGGGCTGCTTGAACTGACAGACCCGATTGAGCGGCTGATGCGGGTGAATGATTACCTGACGCGGGAGGTGGACCTGTCCACGATACAGGCCAAGATACGATCGAACGTGAGGGATGAGATATCCAAAAGCCAGCGGGATTATTTTTTACGGGAGCAGATGCGGGCGATTCACAAGGAGCTGGGCGAATACGATGAAAAAACTGAAGAAATCAATAACTATAAAAGGCTCCTGAAGCGTGCGAGGCTTCCAAGGGAAGCGAGCACCGAGGCGGAAAAACAGTTAAGACGTCTGGAACAGATGCACCCGGATTCCTCCGAGGCCATGGTGATCCGCACCTACCTCGATTGGATGGCGGAACTCCCCTGGAGTCGGTCTACAAAGGATATGTTAGACATTCCCAAAGCAAAGGAGGTTCTGGACAAACACCACTGCGGGCTGGAGAAGGTCAAGGACCGCATCCTTGAGTATTTGAGCGTCAGGAGCTTAAACCCTAAAAAGAAGGGTCAGATTCTTTGCTTTGTCGGCCCTCCGGGCGTTGGCAAGACCTCCCTGGGCCAGGCCATTGCCCGGGCCATGGGCCGCAAATTTTTTCGGGTATCTTTGGGCGGCATTCGGGATGAAGCCGAGATTCGGGGGCATCGCCGGACCTATATCGGCGCCATGCCCGGCCGAATCCTTCAAGGATTGAGACAATGCGGGAGCAACAACCCCGTCTTTATGATGGATGAAATCGACAAGATCGGTGTTGATTTTCGAGGGGATCCGTCCTCGGCCCTTTTAGAGGCCCTTGATCCGGAACAGAACACGAGTTTTTCAGATCATTACCTGAACCTCACCTTTGATTTGTCCCGGGTGCTGTTTATCCTTACCGCCAACCTGACCGACACCATTCCTTCGGCGCTTCTGGACCGCATGGAGGTGATCCAGCTTCCCGGCTACACCAATCAGGAAAAAATGACCATCGCAAGAAATCATCTGATTCCTCGACAGATCGCGGATAATGGATTAAACCGTAAAAAGATAACAATCAGCAACGGCGCGCTGAAGCAGATTATTGAGGAGTACACCTCCGAGGCGGGGGTGAGGAACCTGGAGCGGGAGCTTGGCGCCATCTGCCGCAAGGTCGCCCGCCGCATCGCCGAAGGGGATAAAGGGCCATTTTTTATTTCGCGCGGCAGCCTTCAACACTACCTCGGACCGCCGAGGTATTTTCCGGAAATGGATCAGGAGGAAAGCCAGGTGGGGTTGTCCACCGGTCTTGCCTGGACTCAGACCGGAGGCGAGGTGCTTTATGTTGAGGCCTCTTTGTTTGAAGGCAAGGGGGAGCTGATCATTACCGGCCAGCTGGGCGAGGTCATGCAGGAATCGGCGCGTGCGGCGGTCAGCTACGCGCGTTCCCATGCACGGACCCTGGGGCTGAAAAAGAACTACTTTGAACGCCTGGATATTCATATCCATGTTCCTGCCGGCGCCATTCCCAAGGACGGACCGTCTGCCGGGGTCGCCATGGCCACTGCGCTGATTTCAGCCATCACCAACAAGCCGGTAAACACCGAGGTCGCCATGACCGGGGAGATCACCCTTCGGGGGCGTGTCCTGCCGGTGGGCGGGCTGCGTGAAAAATTCCTGGGCGCGCTTCGGGGAGGGATCAAGACCGTTATCATCCCTCGAAAAAACGAAAAAGAACTGGTGGAGATCCCTGGGGTTGTGAAACGAAAAATCAAATTTGTTCCGGTCAACAGCATTGACGAGGTGATCGCCATCGCCATTGGAAAAGACGCCATTCCAGCCGCGCCCCAGAAAAAGTCTCGGTCCCAAACCAGAAACAAATCCGCTGCGCCATGAAAATCCTGGCGGCAGATACCGCGGCAAAAACATGCAGCGTGGCCATCGCGGATAACCATACCCTTGTCTGTGAATTGACGGTCCATCATCAAACCACCCACGCGCGGTTTCTTATGGGGATGGTCGACGACGTGCTTAAAACAGCCGGTTTGTCCATGTCTGATATCGACGGATTCGCCGTGACCCAAGGGCCGGGGAGTTTTACCGGGCTTCGCATCGGAATCAGCGCATTCAAAGGTTTTGCCGTTGCTGCACAAAAGCCGGTTGTCGGGGTTTCTTCCCTTCTGGCCCTGGCATACCCGTTTTCGAGCGTATCCATGCTGATCTGTGTGATGATGGATGCCCGAAAGGGGGAGGTCTACACCCAGAGGGTTCGTTTTCGAAAAAATGCGATTGAGACCGTACTTTCCGCATCGGTTTTAAGCCCGCGAAAGGCCCTTTCAGGGATTGAAGAGCCCTGTCTGTTTGTGGGCGAAGGCGCCCTGTTGTACCGGGAGCTTATTCAATCGGAAACCGATGGAAAGGCCGTTTTTGCGAGACCTGATCAGCATGTCATTCATGCAACGGCAGTGGCGGGTCTGGCCATGCTCCGGTTTGAAAAAAACGATGTGGATGATGTTTCTGAGCTGGCGCCGGTTTATCTTCGAAAGCCCGATGCTGAAGTAAAACCTCGAAGAGGATAAATTATCAAAAGCTTGGCCTGTTTTCATTGACAGGATCAATTTTATTAACTAAATTTAAAATTTCAAAAATTACTCTACAGGATTACAGGCGGCCAAATGGAAAACAAGACCCAAAACCGGTTTTATCGGGCCGATCCCCCGAGCCAAAAGACCTTTCCGATATCGAGCGCCGGATATCCTCTGATCTATGCGGGTGGGTTTGTCACCCTGGTGTTTGCCCTTTTGGGGTGGAGATTTTTTGCAATCACGGGGCTTCTCGCCACTGCGTTTATCTGTTTTTTCTTCAGGGACCCGGACCGGATGACCCCGGAAAAGGCCGGCGTGGTTACATCCCCGGCTGACGGTAAGGTTGTGTCGGTGGGGAAAGTCGACACCAACCCGTTTATTCCGGGAATCTGCCTTAAAATCGGCGTATTCATGTCCCTGTTTGATGTGCATGTCAACCGTATTCCGGTTACAGGGGTCATTCAAAGGATTTCCTATCTTCCCGGTAAATTTTTTCCCGCAAATCGTGAACAGGCCTCGGTGGGCAATGAACACAACGCCCTTGTGCTTGAGACCGAACAGCAGCAGGTCATCTGTTTTGTTCAGATCGCCGGGATCGTGGCCAGGCGGATTATCTGCCATGTTCAGGAGGGTGAGGCGGTAAGACGCGGTCAGCGGTTCGGATTGATCTGTTTCGGCTCCCGCCTGGACGTTTATTTGCCGCCGAATACGACCCCGAACGTCCGCGTGGGGGATCGGGTAAAATCCGGGGTTTCAATTTTGGGGTATCTGCAGGACTGAGAAAACACCCCTCCAAGGAACTTGGGTTTTTCAAATTCGAAAATGAAGGATTTAACCACAGAGAACACCGAAAAAAATTTTTTCATTTATTTTCTCTGTGCGCTCTGTGGTAAAAATAAAAAAAATAAATAAGTTACTTACTGTAAAAATACCGCAAAGCGGGAGAGATAGTTTTTTACAAAATCGCCGGTATTGAGAAGATAAAATAGCGTGTAAAGGAGTTTTAAGAATGTCGAGGCCGTATCATATTGCGGTGATTCCAGGGGATGGCACCGGCCCTGAGGTGGTGGCCGAAGGAATAAAAACCCTGGATGCCGCCGCCGAGACCTATGGTTTTAAATTACAGTATTCAACCTATTCCATAGGGGGAGAGCATTATTTAAAAACCGGGGAGATCCTGCCTGACAGCGTTCTTGCGAATGTTTCACAAGCGGATGCCATATTTTTAGGAGCGGTGGGACATCCGGACGTCAAACCCGGGGTTCTTGAAAAAGGGATTTTATTAAAACTCCGGTTTGAACTGGACCAGTACATCAATTTGAGGCCGGTTAAACTTTATGAGGGGGTAGCCACCCCCTTAAAAAACAAAACCCCGGCGGATATTGATTTCGTGGTCATTCGGGAAAACAGTGAGGGGCTTTACACCGGGTCCGGCGGATACCTGAAGCGCGGAACACCCGATGAGGTAGCGATTCAGGAGTCCATCAACACCCGCAAAGGGGTGGAGCGATGCATTCGGTACGCCTTTGAATACTGTCGGAAAAGAAACCGGGCGAAAAAGCTGACCCTCTGCGGAAAAACCAATGTGCTGACCTACGCCTTTGATCTCTGGGAGCGGACGTTTTACGAGGTGGCAAAAGAGTTTCCGGACATTCAGACCGATTACGCCCATGTGGATGCCACATGCATGTGGATGGTCAAAAACCCAGAACGGTTTGACGTCATTGTTACGGATAATATGTTCGGGGATATTATTACGGACCTGGGAGCCATGATCCAGGGCGGCATGGGGGTGGCCGCGGGCGGCAATATCAATCCCTCCGGGGTTTCCATGTTTGAGCCGATCGGCGGATCCGCACCCCGTTATACCGGAAAGCAGATGATCAATCCCATTGCGGCCATCCTGGCGGCCCAGTTGCTGTTGGAGAATATCGGTGAAACCAGGGCTGCGGCAGGCATTGAGAATGCGGTCATGAAGGCGCTTCGTGACGATATTCAGGATGTTTCCGCGGGCAAAATGGGGTATACCACCGGCCAGGTCGGGGACCTCATTGTGAACTACATTCGAAATAGTGCGGGGGTTTGATTTTGGAACAAATACCCATTACGCGGCAGGGGTATGAGGCCCTGCGCAAGGAATTGGAAAACCTCAAAAAGGTGCTTCGTCCCCAGACCATCAAGGCCATCGAGGAGGCCAGGTCCCATGGGGACCTTTCGGAAAACGCCGAATACCACGCTGCAAAGGAAAGGCAATCGTTTCTGGAGGGCCGGATCAATGAGCTTGAGTATAAGCTGTCAAGAGCCCATGTGATCGATCCGGGAAGTTCGAATAAAAGAGACGTCGCGGTATTCGCCTCCACGGTGCGGCTTGAAAACCTCGACACCGGCGAAGCGGTGGAGTATCAGCTGGTCGGCCCTGATGAATCCGATATCAGCCAGGGGCGGATTTCCATCACATCTCCCCTGGGTCGGGAGATCCTTGGAAAAAAGCTCGGCGATGAAATCGTGGTCAGCGCTCCGGCCGGAAAACGAAGCTATGAACTGATTGATATTTTTTAGTAAACGTCGGAACAGGGTTTCATCAACGAAACGGCTGGATTTTTTTTGGTTATGGAGGAATCAAATGGCAAGGATTACCATAGAAGATTGTTTAAAACGGATCCCGAACCGGTTTCTACTGATCCATCTGGCGACAAAACGGGTACGCCAGCTGATAGAAGGAAATCCGCGGCTGGTGAAGGCTTCCGGGAATGAGAATGTCGTGACAGCCTTGAGGGAGATCGCCGCAGGCAAGGTGTTTATCAAGGAAGACCAACCAGACGGACAATGACCGCTGATAAACTCTTACCCCGATCATGCCGGATTACACCTATAAATCATTAAATCGGGATGTGGGAAAGGCGATCCACCGCTACGACATGATATCAAACGGAGACCGCATCCTTGTGGGGGTTTCCGGAGGGAGGGACAGCCTGACCCTGCTCTGGGTGCTGGCGGAACGGCTTTTAAGGATCCCCATATCCTATGAGCTGATCGCCGTTTATCTTGATCCGGGGTTTGACGGGGGCTATGCGGAAGACCTGAGCCGATGGACTGAAAAAATCGGGGTGAACCTTCGGGTTGAATCCACCGATTACGGCGTCCTGGCAAACAGCGACGTCAACCTGGAAAACCCTTGTTTTTTATGCTCCCGGCTGCGGCGCAAGCGGATGTTTGAAATCGCCGATGAACTCGCCTGCAACAAACTCGCTCTGGGCCACCACAAGGATGATATCATTGAAACCTTTTTTTTGAATGTCTGCTACGCCGGAACCATCAGCACCATGCGGCCGGTTCAATCCATGTTTGGGGGCCGGTTTACGATTATTCGCCCCCTGGCGTTTGTGGATGAGCCCCGCATTAAACGGTTTTCAGCCCAGAACGGTTTCCCCGGGTTTATCAACCCCTGCCCCTATGCGAAGGTTTCCCAACGCCAGGCCCTCAAGACCTTCCTGGCCGGGCTGTATCGGACCAATCGAAAAATCAAGGGAAATATTTTTCGGTCCTTAAGCCGCGTGGATCAGGAGTATCTGCTTTAGCCGCCAAATCATCAATCCGGTCCGGCGATCCGGCCGGTTTTAGAGAAATTCATCATGAAAGATATCCAGAACGAGCGGGATTACCGCAATATGGCCATCAACAAGGTCGGCATCAAGGAGTTGAAATACCCCGTGACCGTGCTTGACCGTTCCCAGGGGGAGCAGCACACCGTTGCCTCCATCAACATGTATGTGGACCTTCCCCATGAATACAAGGGGACGCACATGAGCCGGTTTGTTGAGCTGCTGCATTTTTTCAGACCGGTGATCTCCTTAAAAACATTTTCGAACATCCTCAACCAGATGAAACAGCACTTGAATGCCGCCTCGGCCCACATCGAGGTCACCTTTCCATATTTTATTGAAAAATCCGCTCCGGTGACAGGCGCCAAGGGACTGATGGATTATGCCTGCCGGCTGATCGGGTCGGTCCATCCGGGATCAAAAATCGATCTGGTATCCGAGGTTATTGTGCCGATATCCTCGGTTTGCCCATGTTCAAAGGAAATCAGCGATGCGGGTGCCCACAACCAGCGGGGAAGGGTGAATTTAAGGACCCGGTTTAAAAAATTTATATGGCTCGAGGACATGATCGGCATCGTGGAGCGTTCGGCATCCTGTGACGTGTTTTCCGTTTTGAAGCGCTCTGATGAAAAATTTATCACCGAGAAGGGGTATGCGAACCCCAAGTTTGTCGAGGATATTGTGCGGGATATCGCCCTTGAGCTCAAGGCGGACAAAAACATCACCTGGTTTGCAGTGGAGGTTGAGAACTTTGAGTCCATTCACAACCACAACGCCTATGCCTTTATCACTTCCGGCGAGCCTCCGAGGATTCTTCCCGAGTCTTAATTCACACCTGCTCTGATGATTTCCATAACCGGATTGATGTTTTTCCCCGGGGTGTTGAGAAGCACCACAAACCGATACAGCCCGCCTTCCTTTGTCTCGATAAACCCGATGCGGGTGGTGATGTGGGTCAGTGTTCCGGTTTTATAGTACTCGTTCCCCTCGTGCCGCATCAGGTCATGATACGGGCTGAAGGCGTTTAGAATTTTTAAAAACATAAGAGCGGACACCCGGTTTTTTCTGGATATTCCCGAGCCCTCTGCAATGGCGATATCCGTGATGCCAAGCTCGGTCTGTGCATAGCCCTGGGCTGCGCGGATCCCCTTTTCAAGGGTTGCCGGAGGCCCGAATCGCGCGGCGCCCGCTGAAAGCAGGATCTGGTTTGCAATAAAATTGTTGGAATATTCAAGAAGCCGCCTGACGACCTCCGTGAGTGTAAACGGGGAAGCATGAACATAGACCAATCGGTCCCTGTTTGAATCAATCGCCCCGGACCGGACTTTTCCCGTGACCTTTATTCCGGCCTGTTCGAAAAAAAATTGAAACAGCGAGCCTGTGTAAGCAAGGGCCTCCTGGGGGGTGAGGATGATCCTTCCGGAGGAAAGCCCTGAGGCTTTAATTCGCTTTATGGCCAGGGGAAGCAAAGGGGTCTGGGGTTCGGCGCTGATGTATTTGCCGTTTTCATAACTGAAAAAGACCGTGTTGAAATTGACGCAAAGGGCGCCGCAGGGCGCGTCATAGGGCTGAATGGAATCGCTCGAGGTGCCGGGTATATTAAGCGGCTTTTGAAAATATCCGTCATCTAAAACAAGGTCATTGATTTGGGGAGTGCGGTCCTTCATGACCGCGGCGATCTGTTTGAGGTTTTCTGAGATCAGCAGGGGATCGCCGTAGCCCTTGATTTTCAGGTCGGCCTCGGCATCGGTATAAAATTCCGTGGTAAAGCGAAAATCCGGTCCCAGGGTATGAAGGGCCGCCAGGGCGGTCAGGACCTTTAAGGTGGAGGCGGGAATCAGCCGCTTTTCGGCGTTTTTACTAAACAGGATGTTTCCATTGGGGTCCGCGATTAATACGGCATCCTTTTCGCCGATCAGGCGGTCGATCCCGACAAAAGGGTTTTGCGCCTCTGCCAAGACCGATTCCACCGAAAAAATAAATAAAATTAAAATAACCCGAACCGTCTGGCGAAGGGCTGAGTATATCATCTGCTTTCTACGATAAGGGTGACAGGCCCGTCGTTTATCAAGGAAACATCCATCATGGCCCCGAACACACCGGTTTGAACAGGGATTCCCGTCTTACGGACATGCTCGACAAGGTCAAGGTAGAGGGCCTCGGCCTTTTCCGGAGGGGCAGCCGCCACAAAGGAAGGCCGCCTTCCCTTGCGGCAATCCCCCAGAAGCGTGAACTGGGAAACCACCAGCATCTCCCCGTTGGTCTCGATCAGGGATCGGTTCATTTTTCGCTTTTGATCCTCAAAAATTCGCAGATGGGCGAGCTTGTCCGCAAGGTATCGGGCATCCGCGGGGGTGTCTGTTTCAGCGACTCCAAGAAGCACCAGCATTCCCGGCCCGATGTGACTGACCTGCCGCCCCCTTACCGATACCGCGCTTTTTTTCACCCGTTGAACCACCGCGCGCATGGCTTTTCCTTCTGGCTGAATTTTTTGAACTTATAGGCAAGCCCATTCTGGAAAGTCAAGACAAATGGGGGACAGCGCACCCCCAGGGCTCCGGGATATCCTGCTAATTTCCTTGACAGGATTGGGTTTTTTTCTTTAGATTAACACGCCTTTTATTCGGGCGATGCAAAACGCAGCGGAATGTTCTCTTAATCTTATTTCGGGAGTCTTATTTCATGGACTATAAAGCAACCCTTAACCTGCCGCAAACCGCCTTTCCCATGAAGGCCAACCTGGTCACCCGTGAACCCAACCAGCTCGAGGAATGGGAAAAGCAGGACCTCTATCATGCCATTCGAGCGGCGTCCAAGGGCCGCCAGGCCTTTATCCTTCATGACGGTCCACCCTATGCCAACGGGAACATTCATATCGGCACGGCCCTGAATAAGATTTTAAAGGATATCGTGGTTCGCTCCCGTCAGATGTCGGGCTATGATGCGGTCTATGTGCCGGGGTGGGACTGCCATGGACTCCCCATCGAGCATAATGTGGATAAGGAGCTGGGGGATAAAAAAGTCGGCATGTCCCTGGTGGAGATCCGGAAGGCTTGCAGGGCCTATGCTGAAAAATATGTCGACATTCAACGGGCCGAGTTTAAAAGGCTTGGGGTGATGGGGGAGTGGGACCGGCCATACCTGACCATGGATTATGCCTATGAAGCGATGATTGCCAAACAATGCGGCCAGTTCGCCTTAGACGGCAGCCTGGTCAGAAGCAAAAAACCGATTTACTGGTGCTGCAGCTGCAAAACCGCCCTGGCCGAAGCGGAGATCGAATACGGGGATGAATCCTCCGCATCGATTTATGTGAAGTTTGCATTAAAAGAGGATATCCGCAGCCTTGTTCCCCAGCTTTCCGGAAAAGCGGTTTTTCTGGTGATCTGGACCACCACCCCCTGGACCCTGCCGGCAAATTTGGCGGTCGCGTTGAACCCGGATTTCATCTACTGCGCCGTGGAGACCGGTAACGGCGAAGTTTTTATAATGGCCCGGGATCTTGTTGAAGCCTGCATGAAGCGTTTTTCCATTCCCGATTACACGATCCTTGCGGAGATCGATCCCAAGCAGCTTGAGCATCAGCACTGCCTTCATCCGTTTTATAACCGGGATTCCCTGATCGTTCTTGCAGGGCATGTCACCCTTGAAGCGGGCACCGGTTGTGTGCATACCGCGCCGGGGCATGGCCGGGAGGACTTTGAAACCGGCGTCGCCTACGGGCTGGATGCCTATTCCCCGGTGGACGACAACGGATGCTTTACCGATGAGGTGGAACTGTTTGCGGGAAAATTTGTCTTTAAGGCGGATGCGGAGATTATTGAGAAGCTGCGCGCAAACGGTTCCCTGGTGCATTCCGAAAGAATGACCCATTCCTATCCCCACTGCTGGCGGTGCAAAAAACCGGTGATTTTCCGTTCAACCCCCCAGTGGTTCATTTCCATGGAAAAGACCGGGCTGCGGCGAAAAGCGCTGGACGCCATCGACACGGTTTCATGGGTTCCGGCCTGGGGGAGGGACAGGATCTACGGCATGATTGAAAACCGGCCGGACTGGTGCGTTTCGCGGCAGCGCGCCTGGGGGGTTCCGATCACCGTATTTTATTGCAGCAACTGCAACCGGCTGCTGATGACAAAGGAAATGATCGACCGGATTTATAAACTTTTTTGCGACTGCGGAGCGGATGCCTGGTTTGAAAAGGATGCGGCCTATTTTCTGCCCGAGGGGGCCTGCTGTGAGGGATGCGGAGGCAGGACGTTTACCAAGGAGAACGATATCCTTGATGTCTGGTTTGATTCGGGGGTCAGCCATATGGCGGTGCTGGAGCAGCTTCCGGATCTGAAATGGCCTGCGGATCTTTACCTGGAGGGGAGTGATCAGCACAGGGGGTGGTTTCACAGTTCCCTGCTGACCGCCGTGGGGCGCAAGGGGCGTCCGCCGTATAAGACGGTGCTGACCCATGGATTCGTGGTTGACGGGGAAGGAAAGAAAATGTCCAAATCCATCGGCAACGTCATCGCTCCTAAAACGGTGATAGACCGCTACGGCGCGGAAATCCTGCGCTTGTGGGTGGCGGCATCCGATTACAAGGACGACATTCGAATCTCGGATGCCATTCTCAAACAGCTCAGCGATGCCTACCGGCGGATTCGTAACACCTGCCGGTTCATCCTGGGCAACCTCTATGACTTTGACCCGGGTGCGGACAGGATCCCCTACAGATCCCTGCCGGACATGGATCGGTTCATCCTTCATCGGCTTTATGAGATCATTTCACGCACTCGAAGCGCCTATAACGGCTATGAGTTTCATGTCGTCTATCATACCCTTTACAACTTCTGCACTTTAGACCTGTCTGCGTTATATCTGGATATTTTAAAAGACAGGCTCTACACCTCTTCTTCGACCAGTTTGGGCCGAAGAAGCGCCCAGACCGTGATTTTTTATCTTGTCGACGCTCTGGCCCGTCTTATGGCCCCCATTCTTCCATTCACCGCTGAGGAGGTCTGGAAGCATCTGCCCGGAGCGGAAAAAAATAAACAGAGCATTCATCTTGCGGATTTTCCAGAGCCCGAAGAAGAATGGAGAAATGATTCGCTTGCAAAGCAATGGGAGGTGGTGCTGGATGTCCGCGCCGAGGTGACCAAGGCCCTTGAAACCGCAAGGGTTGAAAAAAAGATCGGGCACTCCCTTGACGCATCGGTGACCCTCTGCGTCTCTGAAGATCTATATGCGGTCTTAAAAAGGTATGTGAATGAGCTGTCTTCCATCTTTATTGTCTCCGAATCCAGCCTGATCCGTGAAGCGCCTTCTGCTGACAGCGGTTTTGTCCCGTCCGGCATCAGCGGACTGTCGATTCAAGTGAAATCCGCGCCGGGCAATAAGTGCAGCCGGTGCTGGATGTATGATCCCAGCGTGGGGAAAAATTCAAAACACCCGGATCTCTGCAGCCGCTGCCAGGCGGTCTTAGACGGTTTGGATGGCAGATAAATGAAGGGGCCGAAAAGCAAATACGTCCACCTGGCCTTGATCTGTTTTCTGATCGTCTTGGCGGATCAGCTCACCAAATGGATGGTGTCCCGATGGGTTCGGCTTTTTGACGTTGCGGTGGTGATTCCCGGATGCGTCAACCTCGTCCATGTTCAAAACCCCGGCGGCGCGTTCGGGCTTTTTGCCCATCAGGGGAATGGCATCCGGAGCATGCTGTTTCTGCTGACCT
>DYLE01000025.1 GCA_020722245.1 Desulfonema limicola | reverse complement strand
ATAAACCGGACAGTTTATGTGTTACAAACCAGGACAATTTATTTGTTCTTAACAAGGTTTGCGGTATCCGGTTGAGCGCTTTTAATTCATATGATAGCATTAAAAAAACAAAGAATATGGGAAGAGATATAAGTCATCATAGAAAAAAGTATCGATAATGCCCACTATGTATTTACGATGGATCCTTTGTATGATGCTTGCCATCTTGTCTTGCACCATTGGGGTCCGCGCCGATGATGAGACAAAACAAAAACAGCCGCCGCCGTCGCTGTCGGAAATCGTCCTGTTCGGTACCCGCCCGGTGTCTGAACTGGCTTCGGACCGATACCGGCAATCCGGCCGGCCCTGCGTGACCGCTTATCTGGCAGCCATTTCCCCCAAATCCTCTGCCATACTCAATCTTGGCCCCGCCGGCTACGATGATGCGGTGAAAGCAAGAAGACTCAATTTAACGGAGCAGATGGCGGTGATTCTCGGGGAGGGTGCCAGAGACGAGGCGGAGCGTTTTGCTTTTGCCGTGCCCCTATCCCCTGAATGGGAAGGTATGAGCGAAGGGCCGGTGAACGAGGCGAATTTTGTGGACAACTGGCTGGAAAAGCGTTCAAAAACCGCAGTCGCCATTTTGCCGTTTCTTCACCTGTTTAAAGCCCACCGGCTCCGGGCAGGGTATGAGGCCGCCAAATTCGGGAATGAAAAAGGACTCTGGCCCATTCTATCCCGGCGTTACCATGAGTCCCTTGAAAAGGCCAGGGCATCGGGTAATGCTTTGATTACCTGCATCGCCGACGATCTGGATGCGCAGCCGTTTGTTTACTTGGACGGACAAGGGAGGCCCTGAAATGAAGAAAATCGCATTCTGCTTTGTGATCCTGTTGGGTTTAGGCATGATTCCGACTATCGCCTGGGCCTGCTCCTGCGCCTGGGGAGGGCCTTTTCTCACCGTGGCCAGAGACGCCCTGCTGGTGGTGCGGGGCAGAATTGTCCGCCACCATCCCGGAAAAACACCCACCATGGACGTGCATGTTCTGGAAATCCTTTACGGAGGGCTGCTGGATTCAGGGATGTCGATACAGATGGGAGACGGGATGCACTGCCGGCCCCCGATGGATGGCTTTCCGCCGGGCACCGAATGGATTCTGGCAATCAACGGTCCGGGATCAAAACCGGGAAACGGTCTGGCCCTATCCCATTGCGGCCAATACTGGCTCAAAGTGGAAAATGGGGATGTCATCGGCAGCATCGATGGCGATCAAAACGAGGTCCAGCGGATGCCGCTTGGCGAATTTAGAAACAGGTTTTTTTATCCAAAGTTTGACGAAAGGTTTACCGGAAGGGTTGAATCCGGAAAAAGATTTAGTAAAACATTCGCCGGCCGGTTTGAGTTCGTCCTGGAGCCGATGCCCGAAGGATGGGAAATTGTTGTCAAGGAACTCGGGCGGAATGAAAACCTCTCGCGTTTGACGCCGCCACTGCATTTTGCGCCCAACCCTCGTGAAATCGAAGGCTGGCATTTGTCCGACAAACCCGCTGACTGCGCTTCCCGCCCCTATCAAACCGGGCTTATTCCCGAAAAACTCCGGAAATTTATTTTTTCACCCCAGGTCGGAAAACAGATCGACGGCCCTGACGTCGGCAGGTCTGTGACGGTTGAAGAAATTCAGGCGGTTGAGCGTTTCGGCCGGGGATCGCTGATGATTGAAAAATTCGTCCTTGAACCGGGGAAAGTCGACTGCCCGAAAATCGAATGGATGGAATTTTCCGTTATACTTGAAGGCGGGTATTAAGGCTGAAAAGGGGGACGCCCTTTACATTTTTACATTTGCAAAGCGGCCCTTCAGCGATAGAAGTGACATGAGTCAAATCAATTGTTGCGTCAATGCATGATCGGCCCGGGACGAAAAACCGGCATCACCCCGGGCAAGGCATACATATAAAAATATAAACCATGTCCCCCTCTTTGCCGTCAGCCAAAACAGATTCAACGAAGGCGCGGGGTTCCGCCCTTGCCATTGCGGCCCTGAGCTCATTCATGACCCCGTTTATGGGATCGGCCGTCAACATTATTCTTCCTTCCATCAGCCGGGAGTTTCAGGCGGATGCGGTGGCGCTGGGCTGGCTGGTCACCGCCTACCTTCTATCGTCGGCCGTGGCATTGGTTCCCATGGGCCGGGCTTCGGACATCTTCGGAAGAAAGAGATTTTTTATCACCGGCATGGGTCTTTACAGCCTGGCTGCGCTGCTGTCGGCCTTTGCCGGCTCCGTGTCCCATCTTTTTTTATGTCAAATCCTCATGGGATTCGGCGGCTCCCTGATTTTTGCCACAAGCATGGCGATTCTTCTTTCCATCTATCCTGGAGAGCAGCGGGGGAAGGTTTTGGGAATCGCCGTGGCTTCGGTTTACCTCGGGCTTTCCGTCGGCCCCTTTGTGGGCGGGGTGCTGACCCATTACTTCGGCTGGAGAAGCGTTTTTTTAGCCAACGTCCCATTGGGGCTGGTCGTGATATCCCTGGCGGCCACGCGGCTGCGGCTGGAAGAAAGCCGGTCCGTTCGAGAACCCTTTGATATTTCGGGCTCCCTTATCTACGCCGTTGCCATCATCGGCCTGGTTTATGGCATCTCCAGCCTTCCCCACCCGCGCTCCTTCTGGCTGATTCCCTTGGGCGGCCTTGCCCTGGGGATGTTTATTCGATGGGAGAACAAAACACCATATCCGGTTTTTGAGACGGCGCTGTTTCGAGGCAACCGGGTCTTTGCCTTTTCAAACCTTGCGGCTTTTATTCATTATGCCGCCACCTTCAGCCTGGCCTTTTTTTTAAGCCTTTACCTTCAGCACATCAAGGGGCTCAACCCCCATGAGGCCGGTCTGGTGTTGATTGCCCAACCCATCGTCATGGCGGTTTTCTCGCCTTTTGCGGGGCGACTATCGGACCGGATCGAACCCCGTTTTATGGCCACCACCGGAATGGCCGTCACGACGCTGTGTCTTTTTATTTTTGCACGGATCAACCTACAGACCGGTATTCCGGTTATTGCCGCGACCCTTGCCTTTCTTGGATTCGGATACGCCCTGTTTTCCTCGCCCAATACCAACGCGGTCATGGGGTCTGTGGAGAAGAAGGAGTATGGCGTGGCTTCCGGCGCCTTGGGCACCATGCGGCTGCTCGGCATGGTCTTCAGCATGGGGGTCGCCACCCTGGTTTTTTCGATTTTTTTGGGCCATGTTCAGATCAGTGAGAGCGTTTTTCCTTTTTTCATGAAAAGCCTACGGACCGCTTTTCTTTTTTTTGGTTGCCTTTGTCTGTTTGGAAGCGTTATTTCCATGATTCGAGGAAACCTGCGGACCCCGCAGAACGGCGTCTGATCGGGAGATGATGAAGCCCTGTTAAAATAATTTTTTAAAGGAGGTTTGATGATGCGGATACTGCATTTTTATTTTTCGGCCACCGGCAATACAAAAAAGGTGGCGGCCACCATTGATCAAACCCTGGCCGGTTTAGGCCATAAGGTGGAGTCGTTTATCGTGGGAGAAAAAACCGAGGATCTTGAACTGCTCGATTACGATATGGTTTTTGCCGGGTCCGGGGTCTATCAATGGATGCCGGGAAAGCCCATGCAGGCGCTTTTAGGAAGGCTGCTTAAAAAATACGTGGATGCGGGGGAGATCAAGCCGGCGTCTCCGAGGCGGCCCGGGAAAAAAGCGGTGGTGTACTGCACCTACGGCGGGGTGCATACCGGGATCAACGAGGCGGTGCCTGCCGTGAAGTACATGGCCCAGCTTTTTGATCATCTGGGGTTTGATATCCTGGCGGAATGGTACATACCCGGCGCGTATGTGTCGGAAAAATTAAAGGGCTTCTCGGTGGGGGGACGGCTGGGGGATATTCAGGGAAGGCCCAACGCCCATGATCTGCAATCCCTGGCCGAAAGCGTAAAAGGGATTTTGAAGGTATAGGGCGACGCTTCAAAACCCCTGGGGTGTTTGCCAGCTATTTTTCCCGCTTTACATGGCATTCCGAGCATTTCACCGGGCCGGCGCCGGCTGTTTTGTGGCACTCGACGCAGTTGGCGTGGATGGCGCCGTGGTAATACTCCAGCCGCAGGGCATTCCAGTCCTCTGCGGACATTTCCCTGGGCCGTGTCGGTTTGCCCGGCTTATTATGGCATTTAAAGCAGCGTTGGACCGCGTCTCCCTTTTTAAGTTCCAGCGGTTTGCCCTCCTGGTCATGATGGCATTCGCCGCAGGCAATGCCGTGTCCGTCGGGCGCGGCATCGGCATGTTTTTTATGGGTGAACTGGACAATGGCCATTTTGCGCGTGCTGAACGCCTGCGTAGTGTTCATCTCGATCACATCCGCGACTTTTCCAGCCGTTTTCGGGAGCTCTGTGTCCATCTGTTGGGCTTCTTCTTTGACCTTTGCGGCGGTTTCTTCAATCTTTGCTGCGACTTCACCCGCTTCCGCTGAAACTTCTTCGGCCTTCGTTGCGACCTCAACGTCTTCCTCAAACTCCGATTCAGCGGGCGTTGTCGCGACTTGAGCGGATTTATCAGAGGCGGCCTCCCTGGTTTCAGGCGATTTTCCGCAGCCGGCCGCCAAAAACCACAGCACGCACAAGATCTCCAGCGTCCATAAAAAGCGTTTCATCATCAAACCTCCTTAATCCCGGCTTTATGCACACGGCGATTTTGATGGGTTGCCGTCATATTAAAGTTTTTTTCAAGGTTTTTCCTGAGCGGACAAAAATATTATGAAAAACATTTCATGCACAATTTTTGTATACCAGATTTACGCCCGAATGTATAGACCAAGGGTTATCGGGGAGCATATCGTTTTTCATAAAGGCCCGGTTCATAGGGCGCTCGACGGAGTTGGCAATTTTTTCTGGGGCACAACGCGCAGCTTGAAAAGCCATCCTCGGATATGAAAAAGATGCCGGACACCGACTTTAACGGCCGTATCA
Organism: Desulfonema limicola; assembly: GCA_020722245.1. Taxonomy (GTDB): domain Bacteria; phylum Desulfobacterota; class Desulfobacteria; order Desulfobacterales; family Desulfosalsimonadaceae; genus DYLE01. The sequence goes on along the minus strand of DYLE01000025.1, from coordinate 13,547 downwards.
CCAGGGTATCGGTGAGCCGCATTCCGATTTTATCGGGCGCATCGCCCAGAAGCTTAAACAGGGCGGCCTGCTCCGAAATGGGCCAGTCTTCCAGGGAACCCGGGTTCATGGCGGAGACGGCCGTGCCGCCGAGCCTTTCTTTCAGATGGGATTCAAGGGCGTTGACCGCGCATCCCAGGGCCGTGAGCATGATCGCCTCGGCCCAGAATTTATGCAGCGTCCCTGTCATGCTTTCAGACCAGCGTTCCAGATCCGGCCCGCAGGTGGCGATATAGGGAAACACGACCCCGGCCTTATCCGGGTTGACCCGAAGCACCCGGCTTTGAAAATTCACGCCATTGATCTCCACGGTGTCTTCGCCGAGGGTTTTGGATTCCGCCACACCAAAGGCCGCCATGGGTCGGGCAGCTTTCCCGGCCTGGGCGAAAATCAGGGAAAAGTCAGAGGCGGCTTTTGTTTCCGGCCGGATGCGGAGAAGTTCCATAAGCCCGGACTCTGCCACATGAAAGGGGATGGTGTTGAGAAGGATCAGCTCCATGGCCTAACCTTTTGGAAAATTGATGGACTGCAAGAACACCTCCTGGAAGGGCTTTTGAGCGGAGAGCACCAGCTCCCGGGTGTGATCCCGCAATGTTGCCGCTTTTTTTATAAAGCCGGGGTCCAGGCAGGTCTGTTCGGCCGCTCTTAAGCTGGTGTTTCCGATAAACTCCCACTGGGCGTTGGGAAACCCCGGAAGAAAGCCCAGGCGTTTGAAGTTTTCGATCTCGATATGCTCCCCTAAAGCGCCGGCCACATAAACCCGGCGGATATCCTCCTGTCGCAATTTTGCCGCATTCAGCAGAAACCATGAGGCGGAAAGGGTCGCTGATTTGGCGAGCTGAAGGTTCGGGATGTCCTTCTGGGTGAGCCGGATCGATCCTGTCAGCCGCAGCGCCCGGCGGCCTTTTTCGCAAGTGGGTTCAAGGGGGGTGGGCAGGTCCTGAATGCGGTTCGCATCGTATTCAGGAAACCCGGAAGCCCCGGGCGTGTCCGTTTTTAAAACAAAAGGAATTGTTTTTGACGTCTACCCTTATGACAAGATTCGGCAGCCGGGTCAAGCTCCAACACCTCATGGATTTACGGGTTTTTCTGAAGGCCGAACGGCTTAATCAGCACGATCAGCACCGGCAGCAGGGTCAGTGAGGCAAACAGCGCGATAATCATCACCAGGCCGGTCAGCAGGCCGAACAAAATGCTGGGGATAAAGTTGGACATCGCCAGAATGGAAAACCCGATAACCAGGGTGATGGTGGTGTAGTACATATCATACCCGATGGAAGCATGGCTGCGATGCATGGCGCGGATATAATCGGCGTCCGCCTTGAGTTCGTCCTTGAACCGGCAGATGTATTGAATGATATTATCGTCGGCGATGCTGACGCTGATCGACGCGATGGTGATGGTCATCATGTCCAGAGGGAGGCCGGCCCATCCCATAAACCCAAGGACGGCCGCGATGGCAAACAGGTTGGGGAAGATGGCGATCAGGGAGGTCCGCAGGGACCTGAACAGGACGAGGTACATGCACATCATGACAAAGACCGCGCTGCCCAGGGAGGCAAACTGGGAGGAAAAAAGGCTCTGAAGCATATTATTGTATAAAACCAGAAGTCCGGTCAGATGAACCTCCTCTTTTTTAAACCCCAGGCGGTTTGTAAGGTCCTTTTGAATTTTGTGGATCAATTGGTTTCTTCGCAGAGTCGGCTCCGAATCCTTAACCCGCAGAAAAACCCGGGCCTGGTTGTGCTCCACCGAAGCAAAGGGTTTTACCAGAATATCCTTGTACCGATCCGGAATCTCGTTGTAGGCCAGCGACAGCTCAAAGCTGTCCAGGGGTTTTCCCTTGTTTAGTTTGGTGGCGATCTTCATCATGGTGCCCAGGGAGAGCACCTTGCCGGCTTCCGGCAGACCTTCCAGGTAGTCGTGAACCTGAAGCACCCGGTTCATTTTATAGGGGGTAAACCAGTATTTCTGGGGGGACCGCTCTTCAAACTCTTCAAACCCTTCAAACCCGTCGGCCTCATCGGCCGGGGTGCCGGTATTCATCTTCTGACCTTCGGGTTTTGCCGGTTCCGAGTCACTAAAATCGATGATGATATCCAGGGGCGTGGTGCCGCCGAGTTCCTGGTCAATGACCTTCATTCCCTTATAGATCTCGGTGGATTTCTTGAAATAGTTGATAAAGGAGTTTTCCACGTCGAGCTTTGAAATCCCCAGGTAGCTTAAGGCCAGAATGATTGCAGAAGCCGCCATGATCAAGGTTTTGTTGGATTCCGTAAACCTTCCGAGGGCCGGGGTGAATGAAAACCGTGTTTCTTTGATGACCGGCGGCGCGGTTTTTTTGAGCATCATCAAACCCGCCGGAAACACCAGGAAGGTCAGCACCAGGGAGACGCAGATGCCGGCCGACATCATCCAGCCGAATGTGGCCACCGGAAGGATATCAGCGAGGATCAGGGATTCAAACCCCACAACCGTGGTGAGCGCTCCGTAAAAGGTGGGGATCAGCATATACCGGATCATTTTGCTGCAAAGGGTATGGTGATCGTCCTCGGGGTAACGGGCGTGCAGTTCCCGGTACCGGACCACCAGGTGCATGGTGTAGGTCATGCTGATGATGAGCTGAAGGGAGATGAAGTTGGAAGAGACCACGGTGACCTTCCATCCGAACAACCCCAGAATGCCGATCATGGCCACGCCGGACAACACACAGCAGAGCATGGGGAGCACGACCCATCGCATCCCGCGGAAGATGACGGCCAGGGTGATGATCAGAAAAACAAACACGCCGGTTCCGAAGATTTTTAGATCATTTTTGACAAAACGGATCAGATCATCGGCGATCATGCTGACCCCGCCGAGAAAGAGCCTGGCCTCTTTCTGGTGGCGGCTCATGATTTCCCGGACAAAGGCAATGTCCTGGTGACGTTCCTTGTCGGAGATCTTTCTTAAATTTTCAATCTGCTCCAGGAGCGCTTGATACTCAGCGGTTTCTTGATCGCTTAATCCCTCGGCGACGGCCTTGTCATCGAGGGCTTCGCGGCGGCTCACCAGGTCATAAAATTTTTTTTCAGGCTTAAAATTGATCTGAATGGCGGTGGTTTTTAAATCCGGGCTGACGATGAGGTTCCGGTAAAGCGGGCTGGTGGAAAGCTCCTTTCTGACCAGTTGCCGGTCCACATCCGGCGAAGCCAGGGTGTGGATGTCGCCGGCAAGCTCCTTTACGGTCAGGGGCGGGCTTTCCAGCAGGGGCACGTCCAGGACCGTGATCACCGACTCCACCCGTTCAAGCGTTTTGAGCTCATCCCTGAGCCGGGCGATGTCGCTTAGGACCTCATCGGATAAAAGGTCTTTTTCGGGGGTGTAGGAGATGATCAGAAAATCCCCCAGCCCGTATCGGGCGTACATCTTTCTGGCGTAACGAAACGATTCGTCGCTTTGTTTGATCAGGGTATCCGAAGAGGCGTCGATCTTGAAATCCTTGGCAAAGTACCCCAAAACGGAGACGAGAAGGATCAGACAGGCCATCACCTTGCGGGGATGGCCCAGAACAACCCGGTCAAAAAAACCATAGAGAAAGGACTCGATTCGAGACATCTGTAACGCCTGCCTGGGGTTTAAACATCGTTAACAGCAAATAAAGATGGCTTCGTAAAAAATTCAATATCTGCGTTGCGCTGCATCCCTCAAAATTTCACGTACGGTTCAGTCCGCTGCATTCCTCGGAATTTGCGACGCCTTGATCCTGGAGTTTTTATTTTGCCGTCATCAAAATTGATGCTCTCGTAAAAAGTCAACCGGGAGCGAGATTGAGGCTTTCGGGGATAAAAAGCGGTTTGTATTGAATGCGTTAAAAATTGCAAGCTGTTTGAGGCGCTTGCGCCGAGTTCTTGCAACTTCTCATTCAATGCAAATCGCGCCCCGAAAGACTCACGAGGCGAACAGTTTTGACTTCCAAGGAACTTATATTTTCCGGTTTGAAGAATGAACAAATGAACCACAGAGAGCACAAAGCACACAGAGAAAAACGCCGGCCTTTCACCTTCTACCTTCAGTCTTCTCTCTTAAGTTACTTACTGTAAAAATACCGCATAGCGGGATAGATAGCTTTTTACGGTTCCACCAAAACTATTTACACGATATTTTCTTGTTTTACCAGCAGGGTTTTTGGCTTTTTGATTTTGATGTCGAACCGGATCAGCTTGATCACCGACGGCAGGAGGAGCAGAGCTCCGATGTTGTTGGCAGCTATAACCAGGATCATCAGCATTCCGAAAAGGATGATGGGCTTGAACGTGGAAACAAGAAACACCAGGCATCCGCAGATCAGGGCAAGGGCTGAATAAATGTTGGCCCTGCCGGACTCCAGCAGGGTTTTTTGAATGCTCTCCTCCATGCTGCACCCCGATTCCCGCAAATGCTTCCAGGTGTTGATGAAGTGGATGGTGACATCGTCCCCGATGCCGATGGCGATGGCGGCGATCACAGAGGTCGCCACGTCCAGGGGAATGCCGAGCCATCCCATGACCCCGAAGTTCAGGGTGACGGCAAGCCCCAGAGGAATCAGCGCCAAAAAGCCGGCCCGCAGGTTTCTGAGCAGGACCAGAACCACGAGGCTGATGACCCCCGCGGATTGCAGCAGGCTTTGAATCTGGCCGCCGCTGATGTAGGCTGCGCCTTGAATAAACAGAATGGGATGGCCGGTGATGGAAAAGGAATACTCCTGGGGAAGGGTCGAGCTGAGGTGGTGGGATATCTTTTTAAATATCTCCTTGATTTCTGTGGTTCCGATCAGATAATCCTCCCGCTGGCGAAGCCGGGTGAGCAGACAACAGGTTTGAAACTGCGGGTCCACGTAGTCCTCGAGGCTGTCGGCCCGGCCGTCGGAGTTTTCATCATCGTCCGAGTAGATTTCCAGGTAATCCACGATATCCGCGTCATTGGGCGGAATGGTGAAAAATTCAGGAAGGTCGTTGTTCATGGCCATGTGCATGGTGCGGATGTAGTCGGAGAAGGCATCGGTCCGGCCCACGTTCAAGGATTTGTTTTCGTCGGATTCCAGCCATTTCCTGATCCGGTCTATGGTATTCAGATAAGCGGCGGACTTGACGCCGCCGGGGGTGCCGGAATCGATTAAAATATTAAACCCCCACCGGCCCCCGAATTTTTCCCCGATGATTTTTTCAGAGACCCGAATGGGATTGTCGTCCTTGAAGAACTGAAGCAGCTCGGTTTCAACCTCCAGCCTGAAGACGCCGATGACGGAAAGAACCACGATCACCGCCATGACGATGAGCACCTTTCTCGTATGGTACAATGAGGCCTTCGTGAGCCACCGGATCAGAACAGCGACCAGGTCCATGTGGCTGCCGGCGATCATTTTTTTGCCGGGCAGGACATGATGCCGGTGGGAGATCAGCGCCAGGCTCGGCGGGATCAGGGTCATGGAGATAATGACCGCAAACATGACCCCTATGCCGGTGAACAAACCCCAGACCCTGAGGGCGGGTGTCTGGTGATTGGCAAGGGTCCAAAATGAAATAATCGTGGTGATTCCGGCTATGGCGACCGTCAGGTTGATGTTGGCCATGGTGGGGGCAAGCCCGCTGACGATGCCGTTTTTTTTAATCACATCCAGCTCCTCGTAATACTGATTGAGCACATGAATGGCATAGGTGCTTCCCACGCAGATGAGAAGCGGGGGAAGGGAGGTGCTTAGCTGGGTAATCTTAACCCCCAGGTGGCCCATCAGTCCCATGACCCAGATCATGGCCGTGACCAGGGTGGTAAAAGGAAGAAGGATGCCGCGAATCGTTCTGAAGTTTAAGAACAGGATAATGGTTACGACCAGAAGGGAAAGGGGGACGAGGTGGAACATATCCCTTCGAATGTAGTTATCAATCCATACATAAATCAGGGGCTGGCCCTGGGGGATGATCCGCAGGTCTTTGTATGCATCGACAATATCTAATATTTCCCTGGACATCAAATCCTGCTGGGGGGCCGTGCTGGTCGTGGAAAACCGGATGATAAAGGCAAAATCGGTGATTTCGTCGGTTTTGGGGTCCTTGCTGTAAATCCCCTCGTAAAAAATCGGGTTTCTGCGCAGCCTTTTTTCAAACCGTTCAAACTCTTCAGGGGTTTTCGGCAGGATGCGGTCCCCCATGCCGTCTTTGGGGATCAGGTCAAAGGCCTGAAGGGTGTCGTTTTCGCCGCTGATGTCCCTGGTGGTAAAGGGGGATATAATTTTGTCGATGATTTCAAGTTTTTTCAGATCGTTTAGCTTTACGGCCTGATTGTAAACAGCGGTGATCTGCCTTCGGGAAATGACCGCCTGGCCGTCAACCGGGGGCTTTTTTATCTTCCTTTTTAGAAATCGCATAAAGCAGGGATCATCAGCGAAATCTGTGAACAACCTCTCCCATGTCACGGCGTCTCTATTGATGTATGCCTTTAGTTTGTTTATGCGTATGGCTTCAAGGGAGGCATCGTAGTCCTTGAATTCCTCCAGATCCGACAGAAGGTCTTCTATCCGGGAAAAGGTCTCACGGCTCCACAGGTTGTCGTCGGAAATCGCCAGGATCACGAAGGTGTCGATGTCCCCGTATATATTTTTGACGGCCTTATAAAATTTTAATTTTTCGTCGTCCGGAGGGAGAAACGCTTCCACGGAGGTGTCAAACTCCAGCCGGCGTATCCCTGAGCCCAGCACCAGGGTGATCAAGGCAAGAATGATCAACGTCAGGATAGGCTTTTTTATGATTGCTTCGGTGTATCGGTGGATGATTCTCATGATAAAGTTTTATTTTCTAACCCATGTGGATATGCAAAAAAAAAGTAAATACAAATAACTTTGACTGATTTGTCAGTCATTCATAACGCATCTTAAACCGATTGTCCACTTTTAATTAAATGATCATTTTTTTGTAAACGGGCGTTTCATCAGGCGGCCCGAATATCAAAAATATTACTGCTCTGCCGCGGATTTGGGCCTTGAGAGCGGATGTTTTTTCCGATCCATTCGAATGCGGATAAACTCCACAAGCGCGGGAATTCCGGGGATCAGCACAAGCATCATGATGACCAGGCTGAAGTTTTCTTTGATGAACGGAAGGGAACTGAACCAGTACCCGGCCAGGATGAAGGTCAGGGTCCAGAGAACACCGCCGAACACGTTGTATAGCAGAAAACGCGGGTAGGTCATGCTGCCGATGCCGGCCACAAAGGGCGCAAAGGTCCGAATGATGGGAAGGAACCTCGCAATCACAATGGTTTTTCCGCCGTGCCGTTCATAAAATGCATGGGTGCGGCGCAGGTATTCCTTGTTGAGAAAACGCGCCTGGTCGTCACGAAAAACCTTTGGCCCGGCGAAGTTTCCGATGGCATAGTTCACCGAATCCCCCAAAATAGCAGCCATGGATATCAGTATGAGGGCCAGCCAGACATTCAAGCCGCCGATGGCCGCCATGGACCCCATGGCAAACAAAAGGGAGTCTCCGGGCAGGATCGGAGTGACCACAAGCCCGGTTTCACAGAAAATGATGATAAACAGGATCAGATACACCCAGCTTCCGTAGTCGGTGCACAGATCCTTTAGATGTAAATCAATATGGAGAATAAAATCGATAAGATGTCCAACGAGTTCAATCATGCCGATCCCTTTTTCTAAATTAAATTTTTATTTTACAGCTCCAGGGATTGCTTCAAACTTGATGCATTAGTAAAAAGTCGGCTGTGAGCGAGATTGAGGCTTTCGGGGGAATAAGCGGTTTGCATTGAATGCGTTAAAAATTGCAAGCTGTCTGAGGCGCTCGCGCCGAGTTCTTGCAATTTAGCATTCAATGCGAACCGCGCACCGAAAGACTCACGAAGCGAACAGCTTGGACTTTTTACGGTTCCATCAAACTTGATTCCGCCCAAGAGAAAAGATTTATTCCTTTTTGTTTAATCCGGTCATTTCCTTGATTTAAAAATTAAGCTTCCAAATTGGCTAGATTGAGCCAAAAGTGGCTGAATCTAGCCGGCAGGCTTTTGCTGCAAAAGGATTGTCTAAATCCCTACCATTCCATTTGAAGCAGCAGCTTTGCGGAAAAGGGCTCCGCATCAATGGCGCTGTAGCTTCCGGGCGCCGAGTACTCCCTGTCGGTGAGGTTCCATACCAGAAGCTGAAGATCAAGCCCCTGCATCACCACATCCCTGAGGGTCAGGCCCGTATCCACCAGCCAGGCGCCTGAGATCGATTTTTCAGTCCCGCACCTGGGGCAGACCTGCAGCCGGGAGGAGAAACAGCTCAGCCGGCAGAACAGGGTGATCCGCTCCGACGGCTCCCACTTGGCCATCAGGTTGGCCAGGGTGTCGGATCCGATATCATAGGGATAAAAAATGTCCGTGTAATGCTTTTCGATGCTGCCGTCCGGGCGGATAAAGGAGTAATCGTTGTAATGGTAGGTCTCATCCGATCCGCTGTTGTCCATGGCCGTCAGATTGGCGGAAAGCGTCAGCCCTTCTATGGGGACGATGCGCCCTTCGATCTCGAGGCCTTTTATCTTCTGTCGGTTGGGCCTGGAAAGCCCGGCATAGGGGTCTGCGATCACATGCTCCGCGATATGATTGACAAACCCGCACAGGCGGATCTCCGCCCGCCGGGAGGGCTGCCAGGCCACCTCCAGGCTCACCGTGTTGATCTCTTCCGGGTCCGGCTTGCCGTCCTCAAAAAGCTGGTTGGCGAACGGGGTGCGGTAGGCGGAGCCGTAGAAGGCCTTTGCGGTCCACTCCCTGACCGGGGACCAGACCACCCCGGTGTTGTAGCTCAAGGAATCCCGGTAGGCGTTCTGCTGGTCGCTGCGGACGCCCAGCAGCAGCTCGGCCTTGCCGATTTTATGGGAATACTGGGAAAACAGCGACCAGAGCTCGGTCCGGTAATCCTCCTCGGTGATTTCCGGCAAAAAGGTCTCGTTTTCCTCGCCCAGGTAATCCGGAAGGTAGGAGCCCCAGATGGGCGCGTCAACCACCTGCTTTCTTCGCCAGGCCGCGCCCGTGGTGAGCAGCCCCTTTCCGGACATAAAATTCCGGTCGTAGATCAGCTCGCCGTAGTAGGTGCGTTCCCCGGAGGTGGATTCCAGGTCAATCACCTCGTTTTCTGAGCGGATGGCCGAATAATACCCCGTAAACCGCATGGCCGAGGCCGAATCCAGGTCTTTTTTCGCCTCCAGCTTGAGATAGCTCACCGGGGTGCTGCGGCTTTCCAGCCAGACCAGATCCTCGTCCTTGTCCGAAATGGAATAGGGCCGGGTGTAATCCGAGTACCGGCCCGATAAGGTCACCCAGTCCCTGAGGTTTAGGTTCCCCACCAGCTCGAAAAACTGCGGCCGGTCCGCCCGATCATGCCCGAAGCGCTCCTCCGGAGGAAGCGGCGTCTCCCGGTCATGACCCCAGAAACCGACGAGATTTGCGGATCGGTCGTCCGGCTCGTCCTCCCGGCCGATCAACGACAAAAACCCGTCCCAGGCTCCGGCGTCGTAGCCGGCGTTGATATGACACCCGCGCACCTCCCCGGGTCCGCCGTAATAGACCCCGGTCTCCACCCCGTTTAAGTCCTTGCCGGTTAGGGGAACGATGTTGACGATGCCGGCAAAGGCGTCCGGCCCCCAGAGCACCGATCCCGGACCGCGGATGATCTCGATCCGTTTGACGGGCGCCAGGGAAAGCTCCTCGTCTATGGGGTGAACCGACTTGGTCATATCCGAGAGGAGGGGGACCGTGTCATAGAGAAACAGCACCGAATCCGGAATCCCCCGAAGGTAGGGCTGGCTTCCCCACTCCCTTTCCGCCATATAAAACCCGGGGGTCTGGGCAAGCGCCTGGGCAAGGGTATGCACCGCCTGGGTCTCCATCATATCCCGCGTGATCACCTGGGCCACGGCCGGGGCCCGGGCCGCGCTTTCCTCCCGCCGGGAGGCGATGGAAAGGACATCCAAGGGCTCCCCCACGAACATCAGCAGGGTATCCTCGGGGCCGGCGGAAAACCCGGCCTGCGGAACCCCCGTCAGGATCCCCAGTAAAAGGGCTGAAAATAGGACAGCTCTTGGAGTCAAGGGGTTCCCCGCGTCAATGAGAGGTTGTTCGACTCAGCCTGCCGGGCCAGCACCCTGAACTTGGCGCGGGTGAGGCCGAGCAGTTTGGCCGCTGCGGTCTGGTTGTTGCCGGAGGCCGCCAGGGCCTGCCGCACCAGCTCGCACTCAAGGGCTTCTAAGGAAATCCCCTCCGGCGGCAGCTGGAACCGGCCATTATTCGCAGGCGCGCAGGGCATCTCCCTCAAAAACGAAAGGGTTTCAGCCGTCACGATTCCCTCCCCCCGGTCCAGGATCATCACCCGTTCCATGGCGTTTGCCAGCTCGCGCACGTTCCCCGGCCAGGGGTAGGACCGAAGGGTTCGCGCAGCCCCGTCGGTGAGCCGGATCTCCTTTCCGCCGGAAAACCGTTTCAGAAAATGCAGGGCCAGAAGAACAATATCGTCGGTCCGGTTTCTTAAGGGCGGGGTTTCAATGGGAAAGACATTGATCCGGTAATACAGGTCCTGGCGGAATTTTCCGGTCTCCACCAGATGGTTGAGGTCCTGGTTGGTGGCGCAGATGATCCGTACATCCAAGGGAATCTCCTCGTTTCCGCCCACCCGCTGAATATGCTTGTCCTGAAGCGCCCTCAACAGCTTGGCCTGGGCCGCCAGGGGCAGGTCTCCGATCTCATCCAGAAACACCGTGCCGCCCGCCGCGTACTCGAATTTTCCCTTGGTGCGCCGGTCCGCGCCGGTAAACGCCCCCTTTTCATAGCCGAACAGCTCGGATTCCACCAGGGTGGGGGAAATCGCGGCGCAGTTTACGGGAACGAAACGGGCCTTGCCGCGAAGGCTGGAGGCGTGGATAAACCGCGCCACCAGTTCTTTGCCGGTCCCGGACTCCCCGGTGATGAGCACCGCGGTGTCCGAGGCCGCGACCCGGTGGGCGTTTTCCATCACCCGGGCCATGATGTCGGAGCCATAGACGATCTCCTCCGCCATGGACAGCCCCTGAAGCTCCCGTTTCAGTTCAATGTTTTCAGACAGGATTCGGGAGATCCCCAGGGTGCGCTCCACGGTCATGCGTATCCGTGATTCTTCAAACGGTTTGGTGATGTAGTCCGCGGCCCCCTGGCGCATGGCCTCCACCGCCGAATCCACCGTGGCATATGCGGTGATGAACACCACGGGGCAGGGGATGCCCAGCTCCTTGATGGCGGATAAAAGCGCGAGGCCGTCCATTCCGGGCATACGGATGTCGGAGATCACCATGTCATAGGGGTTGGTCTTGATCATCTCCAGCGCGGAAAGACCGTCTCCGGCCCGATCGACGCTGAACCCCAGCCGGACCAGCATGATCGACAGCAGGTGCTGCATTTTTTCTTCGTCATCGACGATCAGGATGTATGCCATGATCTACCCCCTTACCCCATCCCCATTTGACAAATCAACCATTTTGGGCTCCCGCGGCACCTCCACGCAGAACACGGCGCCCCCTTCTTTTCGGTTTTTCGCGAACACCGTGCCGCCGTGCGCGGAAACCACCTGGGCGGTGTAGGCCAGCCCCAGTCCGGTCCCCTTGACCCGGGTCGTTACAAAGGGATCAAATATTTTTTTTAACAGATCCTCGGGAATCCCGCATCCTTCATCGGCGATCTCCACGCGCCAGGCATCCTCCCGGCATTCGGCGTCCACATGGATCACCCCCCGGCCGTTGCCGGCCTCCACCGCGTTTTTTAAAATATTGTCGATGGCCCGGCGCCACAGGTCCCGGTCCAGGTAGGACAGGCAGGAGGTCTTGGGAATGCGGCGGATGATTTTTATATTTTTCGCCGAATCCAGGCGCTGGAACCGGTCTAAAAACTCTTCAAGCATGCGGTTGACGTCCATGGGTTGAAAGGAGGGCTTGGCCGGCTTGGCAAAGGACAGGAAGTCCTCGATCAGGCCGTTTATCCGCTGGATCTCCTCTTCAATATACCCCATCAGCATCCTGCGGGAATCCTCGGAAGTCTCGGTTTTGAGGATATCAAAGGAGCTTTTGATGATTCCCAGGGGGTTCTTGATCTCATGGGCGATCATCATGGAAAACTTGCCCATCTCCGCAAGCAGGTTCTGCCGCGCCATCTCCCGGTGTGCCGCCGCCTCCCGCTTCCAGCTTTGTTCAAGGGAATCCAGCATGGCGTTAAACGCCTGGGAAACCTCCCGCGTCTCCGGAAGGCCGCCCGGGGTCATCCGCAACCCATACTCCCCGGCGCCGATCTTTCGAGCGGTCTGCGCCAGGCCGGTCAGGGGCGAAACCAGAGAAAGTGAAATAAAGTAAAAAATCAGCAGAAAGAGCGCGGCCAGCCCGGCGGTGAATCCCACAAACCGAAGGGTCACCCCCCGCAGCAGGCGGGCGATGCGAAAGGTGCTGTAGGTAACCTCGACCCTTCCGATGATCCCTGCGGTATCCTTCGAGTCCGGCGTAAGGGGCGCCCAGAAAAACGCCCGGCTTTCCTCATCCCCGGCCTTTAACCGGACCAAAGCGGAAACCGTGACATAGGGCCCCGGGATTTCCTTGAAGGACTCGGCCAGGCGCTCCCCGGCGCTGTTGTAGATCATGACCTTTGCCGCATCCCTTTCGGACATCAGGGTTTCGGCGAGCCGCGCCAGCATGGACCGCTGGTCGATGAGGATCCCCAGCTCCGAATTGAGCGCCAGGTATCGGGCCAGAAACTGGAAGCGTTCCTCAAACTGGCTTTCAACAACCCCGTGCAGCATTTTTACCCCGATGCAGCCCAGCGTAAACGAGGTTACAGAGATGATCATAAACGCGGCAAACAACAGCCTTGCATGTATTCCCGGTGTTTTCACGGTCCGAATACCATCTCCGGTGGTTTAGGTGCGCAGCCCTTGATCCCCAGTTTCTCAAGAACCGCCTTGTTCAGCCATACCTGAAAAATCGGAGGCTGGGCCTCACATCGGTTTTGAAACAGGCATTGGTTTACCAGGCCGGCGGTTTGCCTCCCCAGGGCCGCATAGTCAAACACAAAGGCCATGGCCGCGCCGGATTCATAAAAAAATTTATTATATCCCACCACGGGAAGACTCCGCAACACCGCCTGCTTGATGATATGCTGGGCGATGCTCTCGGAGATCACCGTCCGGTCGGGAATCAGCCAGATGCAGTCCACGCGGTCAAGGGACTGGTCCAAAAGCGGCGGGATATCCTTTTTGGATGAAACCCGAAGCGGGATCAGGTGGATGCCGAGCTTTTGAGCCGCGGCCGCGGCCTGCTCAAAGAAGGCGGCGTTGTTTGCCGGGTCGTAGAAAAGCCCGATCCGTAAAGCCGAGGGCAGCCCGGCGCGGATGGCGTAGCGCAGGTTGGCCATTGTCTCCGCAAAGGAGCCCGGCACACCGGTAAAAGCCTCATGGGCGGCTGGCGTAACCCCATGTAACGAGATGAGCGCTACGT
>DYLE01000024.1:14572-18974 GCA_020722245.1 Desulfonema limicola | reverse complement strand
ACAAGCCCCTTTTAGGGGCAAGACAAGGCCTGGTCCTCTGGGCCAGGATTTTTACAAATCCATCATTTGGTTAATTTGATGACAAGGTAACCGCTGAGCGGCCGTTTGATGTAGAGATGAACCGCATCCCCTTTTTTCAGGCCATTAGTTATATCCTGATAATCGGCAGGGGTTTTGATCGCCTGATGATTGATTTCGGTGATTAAATCCCCCTCTTTGACTCCGGCTTGATCCGCCTGGCTGTCAGGGGCCACATCCACCACCACCACCCCCTGGTCGTCTTTGATGCCAAACTGTTGAGCGATCTGCGGGGTTAACTTCGAGACGCGAATCCCGAGTTCATCCGTGGAACGTCCGTGTGTTCCCTGTGCCTGGGGCGTCAGGCTCGATTCGTCACGTTTGGCGATTTTCACCGTAAAGGTCTTGATTTTTCCCCTGCGGTTTACCTTTATTTCAGCCTTGTCCCCCACGGACAGACCGGCCACCAGCTGGGAAAGTTCCCGGCTGGAATTCACCTCCCTGTCGTTGACCGAAAGGATGATATCGTTTGCTTCAATCCCGGCTTTTTCCGCAGGGTTATCTGGAAACACCTCGGTCACCAGGACCCCCTTTTGAGTGCCGTAATAGTCCTGAAGCTCCTTGTCAAGGTCCTGAATCCCTACGCCCAGCCATCCGCGGGTCACCTTTCCGCTCTTTTTAAGCTGAAAAACCACCTGCTTGGCCATGTTGACGGGGATGGCGAAACCAATCCCCTCGCCGCCTGCGACAATGGCGGTATTGATACCCACGACCTCCCCCTGCATATTAATCAGCGGCCCTCCGCTGTTTCCCGGGTTGATGGAGGCGTCGGTCTGAATAAAATCATCGTAGGGGCCCGCGCCGATGACGCGTCCCTTGGCGCTTATAATCCCCGCTGTAACCGTGTATTCAAGCCCAAAGGGGTTCCCGATGGCGATCACCCATTGGCCGACCTCCAGCTTGTCGGAGTCTCCCAGGGACAATGCCGGAAGCGCCCCTTCCGCCTTTATGCGGATCAAGGCGATATCGGTGGTGGCGTCGGCACCGATGATTTCCGCCTTGTACTCCTTTCCGTTTTTAAGCTTAACCTGAATTTGATCCGCATCCGCAATCACATGGTTGTTGGTGATGATGAAACCCTCCTCGTCCATGATGAACCCCGATCCCAGGCTTTTCTGTTTGAACTCCTGACGGGGCAGGTCTCCGAAAAACCGGTTGAAAAACTCCTCAAAGGGGTCCTGTTGGCCTCCCGGCCCCCTGTAAAAATGGTGAAAAACAGGCCCTCCGGCGGATACGGTTCTAACGGTGCTGATGTTGACCACAGCAGGGCTGGCATTCTGGGCAGGTCCGGTGAAACCCGCAGGCACCATCAAGACAGGCTCTGTTTTGGCGCCGGTGTCGGAGAGCCAACCGAAAGCGGGAAAAACCAGCCAGGATGCGGTTATAAACAGGGCGAGGGTGAAAACGAAGGCATATTTTCGAAATGGATGGGTGGGATGGGTCATAGACATCATTTTTTACCTCCCTTTGTTTATCTTTTTTTGACATACATCACCCGCAGCTCATAGAGGATATGGGTGAGCAAACGGTTTTCGTCATCCGTCAAATTTCCCCGGGTCTTTTTCTCCAGCATGGAGAGGATGTCGATGGTCTGCTTTGCCAGGGGAAGGTTTGTGGAAGATTCTCCGGTAACCGGGTCCGGGGTCAGGCCAAGGTGAACCAGAACCGCGGCGTTTAACGACATCACAAAGGTTGAAAAATTGATCTCCGGCAGGGCAAAGCCGGAGTTTTCATTTCTTTTCACCCTGGATTCCGGCTGGCCGTTTTTGTCCTTTTTTTCGTCCGCCACGCTTTCCCTCCTGCGGTTTTTGCTGAAGGTTAATCATGGATTATTTTTCTGTCAATCCATGCCGGCTTTCTTGCCGGCGGCTACAGATCAAAGGTGTGAACTGTTTTTACCTTGGGCAGGGCGATGAGGTCCTGCTTGACCTGTTCGGATATGGGGGTGTCGGTTCGAATCAGAACGACGTTGTTCGCCCCGTTGGTTTCTCTCCCCACCTGCATTCGGGAGATGTTGATGCCGTGGTCCCCCAGGGTTTTGCCGATGCTGCCGATGGCGCCGGGCTCATCCAGGTTGTGGATGAGGGCCAGATGCCCCTGGGGAATGATCTCGATCCTGAAATCGTTGAGCTTGACGATCCGGGAATCCGATTTGCCGAACACCGTTCCTTCCACGATGCATTCCATCTCCGTGGTGATGATCCTGGTGCTGATCAGGTTTAAAAACTCATAGGATTCGGAGACGCTGGACTCGGAGATCTTGATTCCCATCTCCCTGGCGATAACGGCGGCATTCACGGAGTTGACCTCTTCGTGGGCCAGGACATCCAGCAGGCCTTTTAAAAAGGAGATGGTGACCGGGGTGAGGTCGAGCCGTTTAAAATCCCCGTGGTATTCGATGCGCACCTCCTTGATCTGGCCTTTGGCGAACTGGGCCTGCATGCACCCCATCCGGTCCGCCAAAAACAGATAGGGCTTGAGTTTTTCCAGAAGCTTTCCGGAGATGGCCGGGACGTTGACCGCGTTGACGATGTTGTTGTTTTTTAAAAAATCAATGATCTGCTGGGCGATGGCCACGGAAACATTGGTCTGGGCTTCCAGGGTGGAGGCGCCCAGGTGAGGGGTGGCAATAAGATTGTCCAGTTTGAGCAGCGGAAAATCCGGCGGCGGCGGCTCCACGCTGAACACATCCAGGGCTGCTCCGGCGACCTTTCCCGAGGTCAGGGCGGTGTAAAGATCGTTTTCATCCACGATGCCGCCCCGGGCGCAGTTGATCAGCATGACGCCGGTCTTCATTTTTTCAAAGGAGTCCTTGTTGATCATGCCGATGGTGTTTTTGTTTTTCGGGACATGAACCGTGATATAGTCGGACTCCCGGTAAAGGGTGTCCAGATCCACAGGCTCAAATCCCTCTTTTTCGATGACTTTGGCCTGGACGATGGGATCGTAGACCAGAACCCGCATTTTCAGGCCCCGTGCCCGGTCCGCCACCACCGATCCGATCTTGCCGAACCCGAGCACCCCCAGGGTTTTGTTCATAATCTCCCTTCCCTGGAGTTTTTTCTTGTCCCAGCGCCCGGCCTTTAAAGAGGCTGTAGCCTGGGGGATGTTCCGGGTCAGGGCCATCATGAGGGAGATGGCATGCTCGGCGGTTGTGACGACGTTTCCGCCCGGGGTGTTCATGACCACCACGCCTTTCTGGGTGGCTGCGGCGATGTCCACGTTGTCAAGCCCGATGCCGGCCCTTCCCACCACCTTTAATCTTGTGGCCGCGGCCAGAAGATCGGCGGTCACCTTGGTGGCGCTGCGGATCACCAGGGCGTCGTAATCGCCGATGATGCTTTTGAGCGCCTCCGGCGCCAGACCGGTTTTGACATCCACCTCGATCCCTTTTTCTGATTTGAAAATCTCAATCCCCGCCTCATCTAAATTGTCGCTGATCAATACCTTCATTTTCTTCTTCCTGTATCAGATGATTAATGTTTATAAATAAATACAAATTGTTACGCAGGATATTCCACGCAGATTCGGTTCCTTCCTTCCGCCTTCGCCCGGTACATGGCCCGATCCGCCCGCATGATCGTCTGATCAATGCTCTCAGGGGGGTTGTAGGCCGTGATGCCGATGGACACCGTCATGCGGAACTTTTCAGGAAAACCTGGAAAGGTCAAGCCCGCCACCGCCTTTTGGATTCGATGGGCGCACCCCTCGGCGCCCTTGATCACCGTATTTTCCATGACAATAATGAACTCTTCGCCGCCGTATCGTGAGATGCTGTCGATCCCTCTTATTTCACGCCTGATGGCCTGAATCAAGTGTTTTAACACCTCATCCCCTTTGACATGGCCGTAGGTGTCGTTGATCTGTTTAAAATGATCCAGATCAAACAGGGCGATGGAAAAGACAGGCCCTCCCCGGTCCGCCATCCCCTTTTTATGTTTCAGCTCCTCAAACAGGTGACGGCGGTTGTACGCCTTTGTCAGATCGTCATGAATCGCCAGATCCTGAATGGTGTTTAACGCCTTTTTCAGGTTGCGATTGGTGGACGACAGGGTTTGCCGCAAATCGTTTAAGTAGCTGCCGATCATGGAAAACCAGATGAGCACGGCCGTCAGCACCAAGAGCTGGAGCAGCTCAATGCGAAGGCTGATTTTGTCGGGATGATTATGGAGCAGCAGCAGAATGACAACGATATAACTGATTACCGAAAAAAAGGTGAAGTTGAGGTACTGGCGCAGGGTAAACCGAAACACGCCAAACAGGATCGTCACGATATAGACAATCAGGATCACCCCTCTCACCTCATCGGTGAAATAGAGGCAGG
>DYLE01000024.1:1961-14557 GCA_020722245.1 Desulfonema limicola | reverse complement strand
CCGCAATGACCATCTGCATCATCGTGAGGCTCGGGTCGGCGAACCGTTTATTGAAGCCGGTTCGAAACACCAGGTAGATCAGCAGATTGACCAGGAAAAAGATGCCAACGATGATCCCGATCCACCCCATGGGCAGCCGGATAAACCCCTGATGATAGCAGTAACCGATAAGGACCAGCCACATCAGATAGGATGCGGCCCCCATGAGGAACCGGCGCATCCGAAGGTCCTGCCGAAGGTCCTGGTTATGGTTCGAGGCGTGCTGCATTAAAGATTGAGCCGAAGATCAGGCCGAATGCGGCTAAATTTTTTGTTGGATTTCAGACAGGGCGGATTCCACCAGCGTCTTGATTTCCGTAAGCCTTTTTTCAGAGAGCGCCTCAAACCGGAGCACCAGGGCGGGCTGGGTGTTTGAGGCGCGGACAAGCCCCCATCCGTCGTCAAAAACGATCCTTGCCCCGTCGATGTCGATGACCTCATACCGGCTGCGGAAAATATCCGTCAGGCGTTCCACAATGGAGAACTTTTGCGCATCCGGGCATTCCATTCGGATCTCAGGGGTGCTGTAGGTCTTGGGGACATCGGCCAGCAGCTCCGACACGGTTTTGCCGGTGGCGGCCAGTATTTCTAGCAGGCGGCAGGAGGCGTAAACCGCGTCATCGTAGCCGAGGTACCGGTCCGCGAAGAACAGGTGGCCGCTCATTTCGCCGGCCAGCTCCGCCTTTTCGATCTTCATTTTTTCCTTGATCAGGGAGTGGCCGGTTTTCCACATGATGGGGTTTCCGCCGTGCGCCCGAATGTCGTCATACATGGTTTTGGAGCATTTCACCTCTGAAATGAAGGTGGCGCCGGGTTTTCGCGAGAGGATTTCCCGGGAAAAGATGATCATCAGCTGGTCGCCGTAAATGACTTTTCCGGTTTCATCCACCACCCCGATCCGGTCCCCGTCCCCGTCGTAGCCGATGCCCAGCTCCAGCTTCTTGTCCTTTACCAGAGCGATGAGGTCTTTTAAGTTTTTCAACACCGTGGGGTCGGCCTCATGGTTGGGGAAGTTTCCGTCCATATCGCAATAAAGGTCAAACACCTCGCAGTTGAGCTGCTTTAAGATCGGAAGGGCAACCACCCCGGCCGTGCCGTTTCCCGCGTCGATCCCGATTCTCATGGGCCGAGCGATTTGAATGTTTTTGATAATATACTCTTTGTACGCGGGAATGACATCGGCCTGGGTTCTGGATCCGTTTCCTTTAACAAAGCTGCCCTGTTCAATGATTTTTCGAATCTCCTGGATCTGCCGGCCGTGCACCGAATCGACCCCCTTGCAAACCTTAAATCCGTTGTAGGCCGGCGGATTGTGGCTGGCGGTGATCATCACCCCGCCTTCCTGCTTGAGGTGGAAAATGGAAAAATACAGCACCGGCGTGGGGCAGATCCCGATGTCCGTGACATGGCAGCCTGTGGACATCAGGCCTTTGGTGATCTGTTCGGCATACCGGTCCGAGGTCAGCCGGCAGTCCCGGCCCAGGGTGAGCCGAAAGCATCCGTGTCGGGCCAGATAGGTTCCGATCCCCCTGCCGATCTCCAGCACATCCGCATCGGTCATGTCCTTTCCGGCGATCCCCCTGATGTCATACTCCCTGAAAATATCTTTAATCATGGATTTCCTCCTTATTGTAAGTGTTCAGACAGCTACCCCTTGACCACGGCCATGGGTCTTAGTTTCGCCACCTTGTTGGATATCCCGGAGCCGTGAACCGCCGCCACCACCTGGCTGACATCCTTGTAGGCTTCAGGCATCTCCTCGGCGAGGGTGGATCTTCCGGTCCAGCGCACAAGGATTCCGGCATCTTCGAGTTCGCGGCTTAAAGAGCGGCCGCCGGCTGCTTTTTTTGCGGCGTTTCTGCTGAGCACCCGTCCGGCCCCGTGGCAGGTGGAGCCGAAGGTCTCCTCCATGGCCTGATCTGTTCCGCAGAGTACATAGGAGGCGCTGCCCATGTCCCCGGGGATCAGGATGGGCTGGCCGGTTTTCCGGTAGCCCTCGCAAACCAGGGGGTGCCCGGCCGGAAAGGAGCGGGTCGCCCCTTTCCGGTGCACGCAGACCCGCCGGGTTTCTCCGTCGATGCGGTGGGTTTCAAACTTGGCGATGTTGTGGCAGACATCGTAAACCAGCCGGGCCGCCAGGTCCGCCGGGCTGATGGACAAGACCGATAGGAAAACCTCCAGGGCGTTGTGCATGAGGATCTGCCGGTTGGCCCAGGCGAAGTTGGCGGCGCAGGCCATGGCCTGATAATACCGCCGTCCTGTTGAGGAGGTGATCTTGGCGCAGGCGAGCTGACGGTCCGGAACCACAAACCCGTCGATGTCCGGCTGCCGGGCCATAGAGGCCAGAAAGTCGTCACAGATCTGATGACCCAGTCCCCGGGAACCGGTATGCAGCATCAGGGTCACGCATCCGGTCTCCAGGCCGAAGACAGAAGCCGCGTCTTCATCATACACCGTGTCCACCACGCCGATCTCAAGAAAATGGTTCCCTGAACCTAAAGTGCCGAGCTGGTTTCTTCCCCGGTCCAAGGCCCTTTGGCTGACCGTTTGGGGGTCTGCGTCCTCCATACAGCCTTTATCCTCTGTATGCTCAAGGTCCGCCTCCCGGCCATACCCTTGGGATACCGCCCATCTGCTTCCGGTTTGAAGCAGCTTTTTCATCTCCCTGTCGGAAAGCCTTATGCCGCCGGTGGAGCCGACCCCGCAGGGGATCTCCCGGTGAAGCCTGTTCACCAGGTCGGCAAGCCTGGGGCGCACCTGTTTTTCGGTCAGGCGCGTGGCGGCCAGACGCACCCCGCAGTTGATGTCATAGCCCACACCGCCCGGCGAGATCACCCCGGTTTCGCAGTCAAACGCCGCCACCCCGCCGATGGGAAACCCGTACCCCCAGTGGATATCGGGCATGCCCAGGGCGGCCTTGAGTATTCCGGGAAGCTGGGCCACATGGACCAGCTGTTTGAAGGTCTCGTCCTTTTTAACGCTATCGATCAGATCCGCGCTGGCGTAGATCCGTGCCGGCACCCGCATGGCGCCCTGCTTTTTGATTTCCCAACGATAGGGATCTATTTGAACCAGCTCCATTTCAAAACGCCCTATACATCAAAAATAACGGTCGCCTCCCATCCTGTCCCGGTCTGCGCAACCGAGGCCTTATGGTAGGTCACCGCCTTGATCTCCGTATCCATTTCATGATGCCCCGGTGAGTACCGGTCATAAAAAATGTCTGCAATCAGATGCGTTGGGGTCAGCTCATCAATCATGACCCGCTTGACCAGAGAGGCGTTGAGCGTCCAGAAAGAGAGCAGCTCCCGCAGCCAGTTGATCATCAGATCGGTCTGGTCCCTGCCGGACACCTCTATTTTTTCCTGATGCTCCCCTTTGAGCCCTGCCAGGTCCGTCATCTGTTCGAACATGGCCGAGGCGGCTGCGGCAAACAGCTCTTTGATATCGTTTCCTGTGACGCGGATTCCCAAATCCGCCGTATGATCCATGAGCTCGTAGGGCATCATGTCCTCGACCAGATCAGCTCGCCGGTTTTTTCCACATGGTATCCGCCCAGCCGTAAAACTCGGGATTTGAATTCATCGGACCGGATCACTTCAAGCAGCAGCTGAATCTTGTCCGTGTCGAAATACTCGGCGGGGATCACCAGATCATAGGATTCCGTGACCACCGGAATAAACTCAAGCTTTAGCGCCTTTGCCGCCGCGTATATCCCCAGACCGGCGTCGGCCGCGCCGGAAAGCACAGCAGCCGCAACGGCCATATGGGTGAATTCTTCATGATCATAACCTTTTATATCATTCGGCGCAAGCCCGATTCGGGACAGGTGAAAGTCCAGCAGGACACGGGTGCCCGAACCGCCCTGCCGGTTGATAAAGACCACCTCCTTTTGAGCAAGATCCCCGATATTTAAAATTTTTTTGGGGTTTCCGGGTTTTACGATCAGTCCCTGGTCGCGCTGGACCAGGTGGACCAGATGAATGGGGGTTTGGGGCAGGTACTTTTGAATATAGGAGATGTTGTAGCTTCCGTCTTTGGGGTCCAGAAGATGGGAGCCGGCCAGGTGGCAGAGCCCCTTTTTAACCGCCATCAGACCGCCCATGCTCCCCACATGGCTGGAGGAAAGACTCACAGCGCTGTTTTTTGTCCGTATCATATCCCGAAGGGTGTCTAGAGTGTTGTCATGGCTGCCCACAACCACGATGTTGTTTCGAATCGCGCTTGCCGGTCTCAGGAGCCATGCGGCCGCAGGGGTGTTCTCGGATACACCTTCCATATGGTTGGGGATTCGAATGATCCCGTCGGCCTCGGTGATGCTGGTGATGCAGCCCGCGCCCCGGGGCAGCGGGGTCGCCACCACCTTCTCGCCGACCTGGCCCAGCTTGACCCTTATAAATTCCTCCATTCCGAGTTTGGAGGCGATTTTTTTTGTGAGATGGACGGATAAATGTTCGGTTTCCGGCGCCGGCAGGCGCTGCATGCGGTTGAGCATGGGATGAACCAGCTGCTCAAAGGCGATAATGGCGGATACCGGGTAGCCGGGCATGCCGAATACCGGTTTTTGGTTGATCCTTCCAGCGATGACCGGTTTTCCGGGCATCATCGTCACCCCGTGGATCAGCACCTCCCCGAGCTTTTCCACCACCCGCCGGGCGAAGTCCTCAGAACCGGCCGACGACCCGCCGGTCATGAGAATCAGGTCCGCCTCGCTTTCCGATGCCTCCCTTATATGATGCAGGATCAGCTCAAAATCATCCCTGAGAATGGGGTTTCGAATACTACAAGCCCCGCAGGCCTCGGCCATTTTTCCCAGCATGTGGGAGTTGGATTCCAGGATCTCCCCGGGTTTGAGCCTGGCGATATCCGCATTTTTATGATCCACCAGCTCGGAGCCGATGGGCTGGATCAGGACAGACGGCTTTTTCCATACCGCAACTTCAAATACCCCGGCGGAGATGAGCGCCCCGATGCAAAACGGGGTCAGCCGGTGGTTGGTGGGGAAAACAAGCTCGGTGGCGACGATGTCCTCTCCCATGCGGCGGACGTTCTGCCAGGGAAAGACCGGCGCCTCGATCTCCAGCTGATTCGGACCAACGGGGTGGACATGCTCGATCATGATCACCGCGTCGGTCTGTTCCGGCATCACATGGCCGGTATTGACCCAATGGGCATCTTTGCCGATGACAAGGGTTTTCGGGGCGGATTCGGAGGCGCCGAAGCTGATCTGGGCCTTTACCGCAATCCCGTCCATGGCCGCGGCATGGAAGTTGGGGGAGGAGATCTTCGCATAAACAGGCGCGCTCAGCACCCGGCCCACAGCATCCGTCACAGCCACGACCTCGGCGGCAAGCCCTTTGGAAAAGGGAAAACATTCCTCAAGGAGCTGTTTGGCTTCCTTTAGCGTTTTCATCTTCAGGTAAATGGTTCTCTCTTCTGTCATAAATCCGCCTTGTCTGTTTTTAAGGTAGAAGGTAGAAGGCTGAAGGCTGAAGGTGAAAGGCTGAAGGTAGAAGAATAATTATTAGGCTACTGCCCATAAGGGTAATCAACCGATCCGGGTTTTGGGGTCGTATCGGTTTTTCACTTCAGTCTTCTCAATTCACCCTTCTTGCCTGAATTTTTTTATTTCATCTGGGACTTGTATGGTTAAATCCTTTATTTTTCGAATTTGAAAAACCTAAATTCCCTGGAAGGGGATCACGGACACCGGCGCGTCTTTTTCAAGCCCTTCGGTGTTGGCGTCGATCTCGATCAGGCCGTCGGCCTTCAGCATGGTGTGGATCAGCCCGGATTTGCCCAGCGCCGGCCTTGCCAGCAGCCCTTCTTCTGTTTCTTCCAGCTTAACCCTCACAAAATCCGTGCGTCCCTGGGCCGAGGCCAGGTTTCTTGAAAGCCTTGCCGAGATTCTTGGGCGGCGTGGGTTGCGGGAAGGATCCATCCCTGCGGCATGGGCGATAAAGGGACGAACCACCCGGTCAAACACCACCATGGCGGAGGCCACATGCCCCGGCAGGCCCCAGAAGGGCTTTGAATCCGCCCTGGCCAGGATGGTGGGTTTGCCCGGGCTGATGGATATGCCGTGGATGAGGATTTCCGAATTGGGGAGTGCGGCAATCACCTCCAGGGTGAGGTCGCGTGTCCCCACGGAGCTGCCTCCGGAGACAATGACCATATCCGAGGCGGACAGCGCGGTTTTGCATTTTTCAAGCAGCGGCTCGCGGTCATCGGCCGCCCTGCCGAAGATTTTTGGAATTGCGCCTGCGTTTTGAATCTGGCTGTAAAGGGTGTAGGTGTTGATGTCCCGGATCTGGCCCGGCCCCGGTCTGGATTGAATATCCACGATTTCATCCCCCGTGGAGATCAGGCCGATGACCGGCTTTTTAAAAACAGGCACCCGCTCCTTTCCCAGGGCGGCTAAAAGACCCACCTCCTGGGGCCTGATCCGTGTTCCGGCAAAAAGCACGGTCTGGTTCTTTGGGATGTCCTCGGCTTCGGCGATCACGTTTCCCATGGGAGGTACACTTTTATAAACCTCAAGGGTGGCGTCGTCGATTTCGTTTGCATGCTCCAGCATGACCACGCTGTCTGAACCCGGAGGAAGCATGCCGCCGGTGGATATGCGGCCGGCTTCTCCGGCGAAGACTGAAAAATCAGGGGTTTTGCCCATGGCCACCGCCCCTTTGAGGGTCAGGTAGGCCGGGTTGGTTTCGGACGCTCCAAAGGTGGATGAGGCGCAGACCGCATACCCGTCCACTGTGGATCGCGCAAAACCCGGAATATCCATATCGGAAACAATGTCTTCGGCCAGGATGCGGTTGTTCGCCTCCCAAAGCGGCACCGTTTCACCCCCGACAACCGGAAATCCGCCGATTTTCTCAAAAACCGCATGCAGCGGGGTCACGGTAAAGAAATCCTTCATCCCTAATGATACCTGCTCGTTTATGTTTTTTTGATTATTTTACAGTTGCTGGTCAAACATTTCCCGATCCACAACCCCTTGGGCGATGCGGGTCGCCGGGCCGGTCAGGGTGATGGAAAAATCAGGCCGAATGCTTATGTCAATCCTTCCGCCGGGCATGTGAACCATCACCTTCCGGTCTGTCAACCCCAGGCGGTATGTCACGGCAGCGGCCGCTGAGCTGCTGCTTCCCGAGGCCAGGGTGTACCCCGCGCCTCTCTCCCAGATCTCGATTCTGATGTTGGACCGGTCCATCACCTTTACAAATTGAACATTGGTCCGGCGGGGAAAAAGAGGATGGGTTTCGATCTTCGGCCCCAGCCGCCGGGCCAGCTCGGGTGATATTCGATTTCGTATAATGACACAGTGGGGGTTGCCGATGCCGGCCGCGCAGAAGACAACCTCCCTGCCGCCGACACATAGGCTTTCATTGATCACCTCCCGGAGCTTTCCCGCCACCGGAATATCCCTGCTCAAGAAGCTGACCCTGCCCATGTCTACAGATACCATGGACCCGTTTTCATGCACCCGGGATTCAACCACCCCGCCCATGGTATGAATCGTAAAGGCCCGGTTCGAGACCAGCCCCTTGTCCCACAGGTAACGGGAAAAGATGCGAAGCCCGTTTCCGCTTTTTTCCGCCTCGCTTCCATCCGGATTGAATATGCGGACGGCAAAATCCGCAGCCTTGTTTTTTAAAGGCCCCAGCAGAATGCCGTCGGAGCCGACTCCATAGTTTCGGTGACAGAGCAGTTGAATCTCAAACGTGGACAGCGACTGGGTTCCATCGGCCGGATCGATGACCAGGTAGTCGTTTCCGAGGCCGTGGTATTTATAAAATTTGATTTCAGGGTGGATCATTTACAAAACCGCAAGCCATGCATAAAAAAGGTTTTTTTTGAAAAAAACGCGGCGGTTTTCCGTTCGCCTTTTTCCGGTTCCATTGCCGATTCAGCAAATCCGCCGCCATAAAAATTTAGCCTATCCACATCCCCAGAACATGTCAATTCATGATTTTGTTGGAGCCTGAGGTTGCAAGGTCGACTAAAACCCCGGTATTTGTTTTGAGGGGTTGATTATCGGTTCTCATTAGTGCTTGATAAAACCGTTGGTTTTCATTAAAACAGCCCCATGGGATACGTGTTTAATTACCAGGATGCCATCGCCTACCACCGCTTTCTGCAGAGCAAGCGGAATAAAACCGCACTGGCGCTGGAACACCGGTTGATGATGAATATGGTGAAGCCCCAGCGCGGAAAAAGGCTGCTCGACATCGGCTGCGGCACCGGCGCCAGCCTGATGCCGTTTCTGGACAAGGGAATGCTGCTCACCGGGCTGGACCCGTCCGTGCATATGCTGGATATCGCCCGAAGGCAGATGGGGCACCGGGTGGACCTGCATTCCGGGTATGCCGAGGATTTGCCGTTTGATGACAACGCGTTTCATTATGCCGTTCTCTGCCTGACCCTGGAGTTTACAAACGACCCTGAAAAGGCCCTGGCCGAGGCCTGCCGCGTGGCCAAGGACCGGGTGTTTGTCGGAATTATGAATAAATACGCCATCACATCGCTTTGTCGATGGATCGAGGGCGCCTTTCGAAAAACAGTGTACAGGCATGCCCGGTTTTTTTCCATTCATGAGATCAAAACCCTTTTTTATTCCCTTTTGGGGGAGGTCCCGGTTTCCTGGCGGACGGTGTGCCAGTTTCCCGGAATGCCTGAAAATGATTTTTTTTGCCGCATCGAGAACTCAAGAATTACGCAAAGAAGCCCTTTCGGCGCCTTTGCCGGGGTCATGGCCCTGCCGGTGCCCCGTTTCCGGACCAGCCCCCTTACCCTGACCTGCGGGGCAGGGCCGGGCGGACCGCCAGGCGGCCGGGCTGTTGTGTGTCCGGGGGATCTGAAAAACAATAAGGATTTATTATGAGGGCTTTATTTTATCTTGAAAAAACTGGTCTTTTGGGCCAGGTCAGGGTTCTTCGGCTCTGCTGAATAAATACGCAAAAAGTGCAAAGTGACTAAAGTTTGAAGTGATCTAAAGTTTGCGTAAATGCCTGCGGCATTGCCGTTTTTAATTTAAAAACAGGTTGCGCGATCAGCGCAGTCCTTAACTTTAGGCACTTTAGTTCACTTTTAACTTGTAACTTTTTTTCAGGGGCTACCCAAAGCATGGTCCTCTGGGCTGGAATTTTTATTCGGCCCAGGAATTGGGCATAAAGGGAGGGCGGTATGAAAGCCTTGTTTTATGAGTCGCTGGCGGATGATCAGGTGCAATGCAGCCTGTGCAGCCATCGCTGCGTCATCAAAAACGGACGCCGGGGAGTCTGCGGGGTCCGGGAGAACCGAAACGGAACCCTGGAGACCCTGGTGTATGATAAGCTGATTGCAAGCCACATCGATCCCATTGAAAAAAAACCCCTGTTTCATTTTTATCCCGGCAGCCTTTCGTATTCCATCGCCACCGTGGGATGCAATTTCAGGTGCAGGTTCTGCCAGAACGCGGATATCTCCCAGATGCCGCTCGATCGCGATGGAAGCATCATGGGCAGCCCGGTTGCGCCCGCAGAGATTGTTGAGGCCGCATTCCGGAGCAACTGCAAAAGCATCGCCTACACCTACACCGAGCCCACGGTGTTTTTTGAGCTGGCCCTGGAAACCTCCCGGCTGGCCCATCAGCGCGGCATCAAGAACGTGTTTGTCACAAACGGGTACATGTCGGCCGAGGCCCTGGAGATGATCAGCCCGTTTCTGGATGCGGCCAACGTGGATTTAAAGGCCTTTTCCGATGATTTTTACAAAAAGCAGTGCAGCGCAAGGCTTGGGCCGGTGCTGGAGACCTTGAAACGGATGAAGGCCCTGGATATCCACCTGGAGGTGACCACCCTTCTGATCCCGGGTTTAAACGATGATCCGGGGGAATTAAAGGACCTGGCCGGCTTCATCGCAAACGATCTGGGGGATGAAACCCCGTGGCATGTCAGCCGGTTCCATCCGACCTATAAGCTCATGGACCGCCCGCCGACCCCCTTAAAGTCACTGATTGGAGCCAGGGAAATCGGAATAAAGGCCGGGCTCAAGTATGTGTATACCGGAAACGTTCCGGGTGAGAGCGGCGAAAGCACCTATTGCTACCAGTGCGGCCAAAAGCTGATTTCCCGAAGAGGGTTTTATGTGGAAAAGAACCGGGTGACCCACAACCAATGCCCGGACTGCGGGGCGGCCATTCACGGGGTGGGGCTCTCGATGTGAACGAGCCGGGTCTGTTCAAGGCGTCCGTCAAGGCAATAGCGGTCAAGGGGATGATGTACGGCCGCATGATCCGGTTCAGCCATACGGTGTTTGCGCTGCCGTTTGCCCTTTCCGCGGTGGTGCTGGCCCAGCGCAGCGTTCCCCTGCGCGTGGGCGATCTGATCTGGATCCTGATCGCCATGGTCTCGGCCCGGTCCGCGGCCATGGGGTTTAACCGGATCGCGGACGCTGACCTGGACCGCCGCAACCCCCGGACCCGGCAGCGGGAGATTCCCGCCGGGGCGCTGCCGCTTTCTTCAGCGGCGGTGTTTGTGGCTGTTTCTTCCCTGATTTTTATTCTATCCGCCGCCATGCTCGGCCGGCTGTGTTTTTATCTCTCCTTTCCGGCGCTGACGGTGCTTTTTTTATACTCCTATACCAAACGCTTCACCTGGTTGTGCCACCTGATCCTCGGGTTTGCCATCTCCATGGCGCCCATGGGCGCGTGGATCGCGGTCACCGGTCAATTTTCCTGGAAGATTGCATGGCTCTGCCTCGCCCTGATGACCTATATCGCCGGCTTTGATCTGATCTATGCCTGCCAGGATGTTGATTTTGACAAAGCGCAGGGGTTGTTTTCCATCCCCGCGCTCTGGGGGGTGAAAACCGCGCTTGCCCTATCGGCCCTACTGCACTTTATTTCTTTGATCTGTTTTTTTATGATTTACCTTGTGTTTGAAATGCACCTGGTCTATCTGGGAGCCGTGGGGTTGATCGGGGGGCTTTTTGTCATTGAACATCGGCTCGTCCATCCCCGCGATTTATCCCATATTCAGGTGGCGTTTTTTCATGTCAACAGCATGATATCCGTTGTCCTTTTTTTAGGGGTTTTCGCGGATGAACTGGTGAGGCGATGGAACTGAAACGGAAGCTTGTGGTGGCCGTGACCGGCGCGTCCGGATCGATATACGGGATTCGGCTGATGCGGGCCCTGGTGGCCCATCCGGTGGAGGTGTTTTTCATGGTCTCCTCGGCCGGACAAGGGGTCATGGCCCATGAAATCGGTAAAATGGATCAACCCCTAGAGCGGTTTTTAAAAAACAGCGGCGCCAGGTTTCATAAGCAGGCGGCGGTTTTTGAGATCGATCCGGAAGATCTTTTCGCTCCCATCGCCAGCGGTTCCTTTCGTCATGACGGCATGGTGATCGCCCCCTGCTCCATGAACACCCTGGCGGCCATCGCGTCCGGGGTCACGGGCAACCTGATTCACCGGGCGGCCGATGTCTGCCTTAAGGAGCGGCGGCCGTTGATTTTGCTGCCCCGGGAAACCCCGCTCAGCCTGATTCATCTTAAAAATATGTACCGCCTGGCAAAAGCCGGCGCCATTCTCCTGCCACCCTGCCCGGGGTTTTACAACCGTCCCCAAACCATAGAGGACCTGGTGGATTCCGTTGTGGCCCGGGTGCTGGATCACCTGGGGCTTGCCCATGACCTGTCCAAACCCTGGAAGGGGAAGGGGAATTAAATTGAGTTTTATGTTTACACAGCCCGATTCATTGGCCGGCATGTCCTGGCGGGAGTTGCTGTCTGGCAGTGTGGTCACCGCCGGCAGGCTTTCAAATCTGCTGCCGGTGGAGGAGCAGGCCGTGGCCCGGGTCATTCGGACCTATCCCATGCGGATCAACCCCTATGTGCTGTCCCTGATCAGGGAAAAAGACGACCCCATCTGGCGGCAGGCGGTTCCGGACCTGAGGGAGCTTGATCCGGAGCCCGGCCTGACACCCGACCCGCTGGCGGAGAAGGCCCAGTCTCCGGTGCCGTATCTGATTCACCGGTATCCGGACCGGGTGGTGTTTATGGTATCCAATCAGTGCGCCATGTACTGCCGGCATTGCATGCGAAAGCGGGAGGTGGGACGCATGCCGGCTGTAACGGAAGCCGTTCTGGATAAAGGGATCGCCTACATCAACGACCATCCCGCCATAAAGGAGGTCATTCTCTCCGGCGGGGACCCGCTTCTGCTGGAAGACGACCGGCTTTGCGGAATCCTCAAACGGCTTCATGAAATCGGGCATGTGGAGGTGCTTCGCATCCACACCCGGATCCCCTGCACCCTTCC
This sequence comes from Desulfonema limicola, assembly GCA_020722245.1. Classification (GTDB taxonomy): domain Bacteria; phylum Desulfobacterota; class Desulfobacteria; order Desulfobacterales; family Desulfosalsimonadaceae; genus DYLE01. The sequence goes on along the minus strand of DYLE01000024.1, from coordinate 2,211 downwards.
CCAGCGGATCACCGGCCCTCTGGTGGAGAGGTTTAAGCGGTTTTTTCCTTTGTATATCAATATTCAGTTCAATCATCCCGATGAGATCACCCCCAGCGCTGAAAAGTCCTGCCGCATGCTCGCCGATGCCGGTATTCCGCTGGGCTGTCAGTCGGTGCTGTTAAAGGGGGTCAACGATGATCCCGAAATCATGATGCGGCTGATGCGGGCGCTTTTGCGGATACGGGGAAAGCCGTATTACCTGCACCAT
>DYLE01000024.1:0-1919 GCA_020722245.1 Desulfonema limicola | reverse complement strand
CCGCCATTTTCGGGCGTCTTTAGACAAGGGGCTTGAGATTATGCGGGCGCTTCGGGGAAACCTGTCCGGCATGGGGGTCCCTTCGTATATGATCGACCTCCCCGAGGGCGGGGGGAAGGTGCCGCTTCTGCCCGATTACGTCGTTCATAGGGATGGAGACGGATTGAAGGTGAAAAACTATCAGGGAAGGGTGTTCACCTATCCGGTCGAATAAGGTCCGCCTTTTTTTTAATCCCCACGATCACCGGCAGGTATCCACCGGTCTTTCTGACCTGATGCTCCTTGAGCTTTATAATGCCCAGGGCGATAAAAAAGGCGAAAAACCCGCATCCCGCCGCGTATGCGGAGGGCTCCCCGTGGAAAGCGGCTGCAAGCCGATCCCCCAGCACGGCACCGGCGATCATGGCCATGATGGGAAACACGTAGATGAAAAAGGAGAGCCAGAGCATCCGGCTGGTTTTAAAGGAGAGGATCACCGTGTCCCCCACCTGGGCGTTGACCGGGTTTTTTACCTCCAGCTCCATCTGCCCGCTGTCCTCGGCGGTGGTGCAGCTCCCTCTTTGGGAACAGGACTCACATGCCGAACACACGGTCACCCTTACCCGGGCAATGGGTGGATTGCATGCGATGACGAGACCTTCTTCTGTCGGCATTTTTTTGGCCCCGGCGGTTGACCCGCAGGAAGGGTTGAATGATTGCGGCAATTACAGTATTTTTTTTTCGCGACTCATGCTATATCCTTTAAAACTTTTTCGGGGAATGATCAACCTTTATATGTTTTCCAAAGGGCGGCATGAAACCGTATGTGCAGCAGGTGCGTGAAGCATCGGATTTTTTAAAAGCAAGGATAGGGCATCCCATCCGTATGGGGATTATGACCGGGACCGGGCTGGGGGAGAGCCTGGACGGCCTTTCGGCAATCGCGTCAGTGGACTATGCGGAGATTCCGAACTTTCCCCGGTCAACGGCGCCAAGCCATTACGGCAGGCTGATCGCCGGTGTTCTGGAGGGGGTTTACGTGGTTGCCATGCAGGGAAGGTTTCATCTCTACGAGGGGTATTCGCCGCTGGAAGTAGCCTTTCCGGTACGGGTGATGCAGGAGCTGGGGGTTCACACCCTGATCCTGTCCAATGCCGCAGGCGGTTTAAACCCGGCGTTTTCTTCGGGGGATCTCATGGTGATCGAGGACCATATCAACCTGACCGGCGAAAATCCTCTGATCGGACCCAACGAGGAGAAATGGGGCGTCCGGTTTCCCGACATGACCGCGGTGTATGACCCGGCGCTTTCCGGTCTGGCGGAGCAGGCGGGCCGGGCCGGTGGGTTTGCGGTGCATCGGGGCGTATATGCGGGGCTTAAGGGCCCGTCCCTTGAAACCCCTGCGGAAACACGGTATCTGAGCAGGATCGGGGCGGATGCGGTGGGGTTTTCCACGGTCTTAGAGGCGATCGCCGGGGTTCATGGGGGGATGCGCATCCTCGGGCTTTCCACCATCACCAACATTCATGATCTCGATCGGCCCAGGCCGCATACGGTCGAGGAGATCATCGCGGTGGCCCAGGGGGCGGCCTTTAAACATTCAGCGGTTATGCGGTTTGTGGCCAAGGAGATGAAAAAAAATGGCGGTGTATGATCTCCTTGTGAAAAACGGCATGGTCTTGACCATGGATGACAAAGACCATGTCATTGAAAACGGCGCGGTGGGGATTTTGAGCGACACCATCGCAAAGGTCGGTCCGGTGGATCTCTTTGCCGGGTCTTGGGCCCGGAAAACCATCGACGCAAAAGGCGGGATCATCATGCCGGGCCTGATCAATACCCATACCCACGCCGCCATGACCTGCTTCCGAGGACTGGCCGACGACCTGGACCTGATGACCTGGCTCAATGACCATATCTTTCCCGCCGAGGCCCATCTG
>DYLE01000023.1 GCA_020722245.1 Desulfonema limicola | reverse complement strand
AAGTATACCGATCAGGGAAAAAGGAATGGCCGCCATGATGACCAAAGGGGTGGTAAACGACTGGAACCATCCCACCACAAGGATAAAAATCAAAATCAACACCACCGCAAAGGCCAGCCCCAGGTCCCTGAACACCTCGTAGGTGATCTGCCACTCGCCGTCCCATTTCATGGCGAACCGGCTGTCATTCTCCGGCTGGGCCGCGGTGTGCTGCGCGATGCGATACCCTTCCGGCAGGGGGATCTGCTTTATCTTTTTCCACATATCCAAAATGGCATACACCGGGCTTTCCCAGCGGCCGGCCACATCGCCGATCACATAGATCACCGGCATGAGGTTTTTGTGGTAGATGCTCGGATCGATATCGATTTTTTCCACCTTCACCAGCTCGGATACCGGAACCAGGCTGTTATCCACCGAAAGAAGCTTGACGGCGGTGAGCCGGTCGATTCCCGCCCGGTCGGCCAGATGCGGCCTGACCAGAATGTCCACATCCTCCCTTTCCTCGGGAAGGTGGAGAAGACCGGCCTTTGCGCCGCCAAGCTGCATGGAAAGGGTTTGCGCAACGGCCGCCACGGAAATGCCGTTTAGGGCCGCCTTTTCCTGATCCACGGCGATGCGGTACCGGGGCTGAACATCCTCCCGATACCAGTCCACGTCCACCACCCCTTCGCTGTGATCGAAGATGTCTAATATTTTTTCTGCGATCTCCAGGCGACGGTCTTCATCGGGACCGTAAACCTCGGCCACCAGGGTGGACAGCACCGGCGGGCCGGGCGGAACCTCCGTGACCTTGACCCGGGCATTATATCGGTCCGCGATCTGCTTGAGCGCCGGCCTTACCCGTTTGGCGATGTCATGGCTCTGATCTTTTCGGTCATGCTTGTTGACCAGGTTGACCTGAATATCCGCAACGGCAGGCCCCTTTCGAAGATAATAATGACGCACCATGCCGTTGAAATTAAAGGGCGCGGCGCATCCCGCATAAACCTGGTAATCGGTGACCTCAGGGACGGTTTTAAGGTAATCCCCCATCTCAAGGGCTGCGGCCGTTGTCTGCTCCAGGGTTGCGGATTCGGGCATGTCCAAAATCACCTGAAACTCGCTCTTGTTGTCGAAGGGGAGCATCTTGACCCGCACCAGCCCGACGCCGACCAGGGCGCATGCGGCCGTAAACAGCAGGGCCAACAGAAGCAGAAACGACCACCGCCATCCGGAGTGGTGAAGCAGCGGCTCCATGATCCGGCGGTACAACCGGGTGGTCCAGTCCTCCTGATGCTCCGCATGGCCGTTTCCGGGTGAATGGGGGCGCTTCTTAAGAACACGGATCGAGGCCCAGGGCGTCACGATAAAGGCGACCGCCAGGGAGAACAGCATGGCCGCTGAAGCGCCGATGGGTATGGGACGCATGTAAGGACCCATGAGCCCCCGGACAAAGGCCATGGGCAGGATGGCCGCGATCACCGTAAGGGTCGCCAAAATGGTGGGGTTGCCCACCTCGCTGACCGCTTCAATAGCCACGGCGCCCACGGGCCTTTCCTGGTTTTCCGGAAGCCGAAGGTGGCGCACGATATTCTCCACCACCACGATGGCGTCGTCCACCAGAATACCGATGCAGAAAATCAGGGCAAAAAGGGTGATCCGGTTTAAGGTATAGCCGTAGAGGTAAAAGACAAACAGGGTCAGGGCCAGGGTGACCGGAATGGCCATCCCAACGATCAAGGATTCCCGGCGGCCCAGGGCCAGCCAGATGAGAAAAGATACAGAGAGGATCGCCAGCAGCATGTGGAACAGCAGTTCGTTGGATTTCTCCTGAGCGGTGTGCCCGTAGTTCCGGGTGACGGTCATGTGAATCTCGTCGGGGAGTTTATGCAAAAGCCCCTGCTTCAGCCGGTTCAGAACCCGTTCGGTGAGAACCACGGCGTTGGTGCCCTTCCGTTTGGCCAGGGTCAGGGTGACCGCTGGGCACACGCCCATTTCCGACGCCTCGGTCCGGATCCCCTGTTTTTCGGCGGATGGCCCGGTTCCGAAGAAAACATAATCAACAGGTTCGGGCGGGCCGTCGGTGACAGCCGCCACGTTCTCCAGATAAACCGGACTTCCCTGGTATACCCCCACCACCACCTTTCGGACATCATCGATGGTTCTCAAAAAACCGCCCACCCGGACCAGGACCTCGCCGTCGCCGCCCGGAAAGCTCCCGGCCTCAGAAGACATGTTGGCCGCAAGCAGCATCTGCGAGACCCGCAGGGGATCCAGATGATAGGCGGCCATGCGGACGGCATCCAGGCGGACCTGGGCCTGGCGGGCGCCGCCGCCGATGATCTGGGTGATGGAAACATTGGGTTCCCGCTCCACAATCTCCTTGGCCTCGGCCGCCACCCGCCGCAGGGTATAGGAATCGACGGTCGGGCTCCAAAAGGTCAACGACAGGATGGGAACATCGTCGATGTAGCGGGGCTTGATCAGGGGCGGGCTGACCATATGCGGTATCCGGTCATAGCTGGCCATGAGCTTGGACTGAAGCCGGACAAAGGCGTCCTCCTCGTCCTGTCCCACGTAAAACCGGACAATCGCCATGGAAAAACCCGGGCTTGAGGTGGAATAGATGTATTCCACCCCGGGAATCTCCCAGAGCAGCTTTTCCATGGGGGCGGTCACCCGCTGCTCCACCTCTTTCGCGCTGGCCCCGGGCATGGAGACAAAGATATCCACCATAGGAACAATGATCTGGGGCTCCTCCTCCCGGGGAAGAGCGATAATGGAAATCGCTCCAAGAATCAGGCCCGCTAAAATAACCAGCGGGGTCAGCCGGGAGTTGATAAAAGACCGGGCGATCTGTCCGGCCGGCCCGAGCGTGCGTGTCATTTCGCCACCTTTACACCGACCCCAATCCTGTGATCAGGGCTTTCCACATAGACCTCATCCTCTTGCAACCCGGATAAAACTTCAATTTTTTCGCCAAATACCCGGCCGGTGCGGATCAGACGGAACCGGGCGGTCTGCTTCTCATCGATAATGAATACGCCCTCCAGCTCTCCGTGCCGAACCACCGCGGTTTTAGGAATGAGGATGAGGCCGGCCTCGCCGATGGGAATCCTCACCCGGGCGAACATCCCGGATCGCAGCCCTTCTGTCTGCAAGAGAGAAACCTTGACCTGAAAGGACCGGCTCGCCGGATCTCCGGCCGGATCAATGCTTTTGATTTTTCCTTCCACAGGTGCAGCCGTCTGGGACTCAATCACCACAAAAACCGGGTCTCCAACGGAAATGGACCCGATATGCGCCTCCGGAAGGATCACCTGCGCTTCAAGGGCGCCGATCTTTTCCAGCTTGAACAGCGGGGTTCCCGGAGCGGCAAGGTCTCCGGCTTCCACCAGCTTCGTGGTCGCCACCGCATCATAAGGCGCGCGGACAATGGTGTCATGAAAGCCGGATTCAGCGGCGGCAAGCGCAGCCTCGGCCTGTCGGACCTGCTCCTGGGCCGCCTGGTTCATGAAACGGCTCTGTTCCAGAGCGGCAGAGGCCTGCTTCCAGGCCGCTTCCACCTGATCAAACTCCTGGCGGCTGATGGATTCGGTTTCCAGAAGCGCCTTGTAGCGTTTATAGGTGGCCTCCGCCAGGTTCGCTGAAGCCTGGGCGGCTTTATGAGAGGCCTCTGCGGCCCTTTTGGCCTGATGGGCCGCCTTTAATCCGGCCTTTGCCTCGTCAAACCCGGCTGACACCTTTTTGGCGTCAATACGGACAAGGATGTCGCCCTGTTTCACCCGCTGGCCCTCCTCAAAATGAACCGACTCCACCTGCCCCATGACCTGGGCGGAAACCGTGGCGCCGGTCTCCGGCTGAATGGTTCCCACCGCCTCGTAAAAAACAGGCTGAATGGCCTTTTGCGCCTTACCCAGGGGGACTTGAATGAGGGCTGTTTGTTCCCTCTCATTATTCCCGGACGGGTGATCCTCAGAGCAGCCCGCCGCGATCAAGCAACCAGCCAGAATGCCAAGGGCCAGATAAACACATCGATAGCAGGGTTTGGGGTTCATGGGGTATCTACTTCCATCTTACGAAGTTAAAAGCCGACCGCTTCCGTTGTTTATTTAAAATTCGTCCTGCACAAAACAAAATCCTCATTCAAAACCCCGGCGGCCTGGGCCAGCCGGTTGCGGGCCATGACATGCTGATAAAGCGCCTGATTGTGGTTGTTTTTCGCCCGGTAAAGGGCGACCTCGGCATCCAGCAGCGACACGATGGGAAGCAGCCCGGTTTTGTACCTGTCTTCAATAATTCGCAGCGCTTCGGTGGCCTGGTCGATGGAGATTTCAGCCGCGGAAATGCGCTTGTCGGCGCTGAGAACATCATAATAGGCCTGCTGGACCTCCAGCTCGGCCTGCTGCCGCATGGCGCGTTGATTCTCCTTGGCCGCCTGATGTTGAAAAACCGCCTCCTGGGTTCGGGAAGAAAACCGGTATCCTGAAAACAGGTTGAGGGTGACATCGGCGCCTACGGTGTAGTTATCCGCAGAATCCTCCAAATCCTCGGTATTGATCTCGTAACTGCCGTTGACATGAACAGCGGGCCAGTGGGCGGCCTTGGCCTTTTTGACCTCCGCATCGGCCGCCTGTTCCTGGAAATCGAGCATCAGAAGGTCCGGGCGTTTCGATAGCGCCGTATGAATCCATTCTTCCAGACTTTTTTCAGGTGGATCACGGCGGATCAGCGGATCCACCGGCACCACGGCTTGGTCGGTGGGAACCCCCATGGCCGCATTCAATGCCGCCATAGCCACGGAAACCCGGCTGGCGGCCGTGACCTGGTCCTGCTCCAGCTCCGCGATATGAACCTGGGCGCGAAGCACATCGCTTTTCACCGTCAATCCGTTTTTGTACCGCTCTTCGATCATTCTCAGATGCGCACGGGCGGTTTCAAGGGCTTCATCCACCACCTTCAGGTCCTCCCCGGAGAGGACCAGGCCCGAATAGGCCTCAACGGTGCGAACGATGACATTCTGCCGGGTTTGTTCAAGCGCCATGGCCTGGGCGCTGCTGGCCAGGTTGGCCTGGCGCATGCCGAACCAGGTCTGTCCGCTGTCAAAAACCGACCAGGACACCAAAAACGCGCTGGTATAGTTATCAATGGAGGAAGGGTTGTTCAGCTCATCCAGCTCAAAGTCCTGCTGGCTGAACCTTCCCTGTTTGAGCTTGTTTCCGAACGCCCACATGGGGTTGTTGGTCCGCTGATAGGATTCTAAAAAATCCACCTGAGGCAAAAGGCCGGACCGGGCCTGAACAATCCTTTCCTCAGAGGCGCTCAGGCCGGATTTCGCGGCCGCAATAAACGGATTGTGCGCCAGGGCGGTGGAGATCGCCTCCTCCAGCGTCAGGGCGGATTTGACGTCAGCATCCCCCTGGGCCGCGGCCGGAACACCCCCGATAAAATCAAGGCCCAAGCCAAGCAGCGCAGTGAAAATTAAAATGCTTCGCCACATTAAAAATCTATCCTTCTAAAGGAAAAAATCCCGCAGATCATCGCAGACCGGTTACCGCTTGACCTCGCCCTCGATCCAATCCAGAAACTGCCGGGTTCCGCCCGAAACCGGAAGGTAAAGAATGCAGGGGCAGTCATAGCTGTGGTTGGATTTGACGATCTCCATCAGCTCCGGCAGGTTGGGCCCTGTGGTTTTGGCGATCATCACCACCTCCCGGCCGTACTGGATCTCCCCCTCCCACCAGTAGATGGAATTCATCTGGTCGATGATATTGACGCCCGCCGCCAGCCGGTGGGAAACCAGCTCGTTACCGATAGCCATGGCCTCCTCCTTGCTGGCTGCGGTCATATAGACAAGATAGACCTGGTCCATTTTTCCCTCATAGTCACGATTCGGCCGGTCCGAGCACCTTTTTCTCAGGCCGCGCTGAAAAAGGAACGGATCAGCGCCATGGTCTCTTGAGGCTTCTCCATGGGAATCAGATGACCGGCGCCCTCAATCCGCCGATACTGTCCCCTGGGAAAGGTTCCCGCGGCCCTTTTAAAATCGATGACGCCTTTGTTCTCTGTCTGCTCCCCCTCCAGCACCAGCACCGGGCAGCGGACCTTCGGAAGGATCGGCCAGGGATCGTAGCTCAAACTCCCCATAAACAGGGCCGCCTCCCGGCGGGGATGGCAGGCAAGCTCCAGCCCGCCGGCATCCGACGCCACCATTCCGTATCGGATGTACAAATCCAGGATTTCTTCATCCCAGTTTTGAAACAGGGGTTTTGATTTCAGGTAGGCCCTGGCCTCCGACTGATCCGACCAGTGGTTGCGGCGCCTGATGGATTTCCCGGCCAGGGGATGGTCCTCCACGCGGAGCTGAAGGGAATAAAACTCCTGAGGAAGAAATATCGGCTCGATTAAAACCATCTTTTCCACATCTAGCCCGAAATGCCCGGCCGCGATGGCCATGACCGCGCCCCCCATGGAATGACCGACCATCAAGGGGGATGAAATCTCCAGGCAACGGCAGAAATCGGTTAAATCCTTCGCAAGCAGCATCCAGTCGAATCCGCCCTTTTCCGGATCAGCCTGCCGGTGATCGCAAAAATAAGGGCAGATCACCCGGTAGGTGTCGTTTAAACCCCGGGCCAGCGGATGCCATAGCCAGGGCAAAAACCCGGTGGCATGAAGAAAAACGATCGTCGGACCGGATCCGTCGTAAAGCAGGTATTTAATTTCGGCATCGCCTATGTCCGCAAAACGCAAAACCGGTTGAAAGGCATCCATCTTCACATCCCATTTCCTTAAAACACGGTCTTTTCAGCGGGACGCCTTTCCGGCACCAGCCGGATCGGCATTTGATCGTCATTAATTTTTTTTGAAACATAAAGCCCGCAGTAGCAGCTGCCGTACTCGGCCACATCCGCCTCCCGGTAAACACACGGACAGATAATGTCCGCGTCATGCTCGCGATTCCCAGATCCCAGCCGGCAGGGGCAGGACATGTAGCCATACCGCTTCTTGTTGACCAGCAGGGCATCCAGAAGCTCTAAAACCAGCCGCTTATCCCTGTTGAAAAAATACCCCTTGGGCTCCTGTGTTTTTTTTAATTGATCGTAAAGCTGCTGCGCATCCATTACAGACCCAGCGCCTCCCTGATTTCCTGCTCCCTATAGCCGACGATCACCCTATCCCCGATCTGTATGGTGGGAAAGGAGCATTGGGGATTGAGCTTTCGAACGTCCTCTAAAATGGCCCGGCGGGCATCCCCTTCCAGCAGGTCCACATCCACAAAATCATAAGCCACGTTGCACTCGTTAAACAGCCTCTTGGTCGCCTTGCAGTGGCTGCAGGTGCTGATGGTATAAATTTTTACCGCCGGATGAGCCATATTTCAATTTCCTTTCTTATCATTAGTCATGATCTTAAAAAAAGTCAACCGCGCCTGAAATTTTTTTACGGTCAACGGACGCTTCTGATCTATTCGAACGAGATGACAATCTCCTCATAGGTCTTTCGCCATTTGGGAGGAGAAAGGGTCTTGTCGGTGCGGAAGTAACCGACGGCCATCAGCAAAGGGATCCAGTAATTTTCAGGAATGTGAAAGGCCTTGCGAACCCCGTCGATATCAAAACCGTCCATGGGATGCGTATCCAGACCGAGGTTTTTGGCCGCCAGCATCAGCAGCATGGCGAAAAAACATGAGTTCTTGCACGCAAAGGCGACCCGACGGGCTTCGGAGGTTCCATAGAGCGAGCGGCAGGCGTTGTCAAACCATGCCCGCCGTTCATCGGTTATGCCGTCGCTTTTTTTCATCTCCAAAAAATTTTTCTCCACAAACGGATTTCCGGGCATCCACCCCTCGGTATCCGCAAGGATGATCAGGGTTACCGGGGCCTCGCTGATCTTGGGCTGGTTCCAGGCCTGTTTCTGCAGGCGCATCTTTTTTTCAGGATCCCTCAGCACCATGACCTGCCACGGCTGCAGGTTGAACCCGGAAGGAGCGCGGGCCGCGGTTTCAATCATCTCCCGAAGCAGACTATCCGGAACATCCTTTGTGGAATCAAAAAAATTCACCGCCCGACGCTCATAGACGATCTGTTTAAAATCCATGCGTCCTCCTTGTTTGATGTAAAATCCCCGGCCCTGTTTAAATCGTTAGGTGGAACTCAACCGGCACTCCGTGTCCCATTCCGGGCAGGCGGTTTTCATGGGGGTGGAAAATCTAGCCATGCACTCGCTGCATTCCAGCTCCACATTGGGCACATGCCCGAACCGTTTGATCATCTCTTCCCGGTTCAGATGGGATACCGCGCTGCATCCGCACTGCGGGCAGGTGGTCTTCAAGGTATAGCGTTTCTCCGTCATCGCTCATCCTCCTTTGGGTTTAGGTTATTGCCGTAACCGGCGATCAAGAAATCAAACCGCGTAAAGCTCAGATTGCAACCAGTCCCTGACCTCTCCGTCCACCGCATAGACCCCTTTTTGACGGCCGATGGAATCCAGAAAGCGCTGCCTGATCCCGTCGGGCATGTGAATCAGGGCCAGCTCCTGCGCCCCTTCCGAATTCCTGCGAATCAGATAAATCACCGGCGGGTCCTCCCAGGCGTACACAATAAAATAGTAGGACACATCGTTTTTGGACCGTATGACGTAGTTGCCGCCGGCCCAGTTGTTGCCCCACTCCAGGTAGAGCCTTACCGCCTCCTCCGGGGTCATATTCCAGTCCACGGCGGAAACAACATTGATGTCCTGCTTGAGCTCCTCTAAATGCATCATAGGTCGGCCTCCTCTATCCGTAAGGTTCATCGTGCATGGGGGTTGTTACGGAGCAATAATGCACGGATCATGCCAGTCCGTGGCTTCATGTCGGATTCCCCGATTTTACCAAAAAAAAAACCCGCTTAAATGCGATTCGATGGCCGACCCCCGATGTGTTGAGATACACTTATGTATCAAAAATATGATACATAAGTCGCTTCATACCGGCAGCATCTATCCCCTTTGTAATTCAAAGACCAGCCTGGCACCCTGCGCCGGAATATTCAATTATCCTAAAATTACAATTGATTATTTTCGATAAAAAAAAGCACCGGAAATCGGATAACAGTTTAAGTCTCTGGCACATATCTTGAATTACAGATCTATATTGTTCGTGTTTTAACAACAGACGACAACCTCAACCACAACCATTCAGGAGGCCATATGGAAAAGGATAAACAGAAAGCCACGGTAAAACCCGAAACCAAGCTTCTTTCCCCAAAAGACGCCACATCCTGCGAGGCCACGGCCCGAATGCTTGAAAAAGCCCGCCGGGACGGGGTGGAGATCGCCATCGACCGGGCCGCCGCCATGAAGCCCTGCCCCATTGGCGCGGAATCCGCCTGTTGCAAGCATTGCGCCATGGGCCCCTGCCGCTTAAACGCCAGGGACCCTTACAGCAAGGTGGGGGTCTGCGGGGCCACCATTGATACCATTCAGGCCAGAAACTTTGCCCGCATGGTGGCGGCCGGCGCTGCAGCCCATACGGATCACGGAATGGCCATGCTGGATCTTTTCAGGGAGGTGGTAAACGGCCGGATTCCGGATTACACCATCAAGGATCCGATCAAGCTAAGGGAGGTGGCCGAGTCCATCGGAATCGCGGTCAATGACAGGTCCGTGGAGGAAATCGCCAGGGATTTGTATAAAGAGCTCGAACGGACCTACACCCAGGTCGAAGGGGAAATCCCTTTTGCCAGGCGGGTTCCTGAAAAAACCCTTGAGACCTGGCGAAGGCTCGGCATCGTGCCGCGCGGGGCCATGAGGGAAATCATGGAGCTGATGCACCGGACCCACATCGGGGTGGATCAGCATTACGAAAACATCACCAAACAGTCCAGCCGGACAGCGCTTTCAGACGGATGGGGCGGATCCATGGTCTCCACGGAGATCTCGGATATCCTCTACGGAACCCCCTCGCCGGTTTTAGCCGAGGTCAACATGGGGGTGCTCAAGGAAAATCAGGTCAACATCATCATTCACGGGCATGAACCCAACCTGTTTGAGTCCATGCTGGAATCCGTCAACGCACCCACCCTGATTGAAGCCGCCAAACAGGCCGGCGCCGAAGGAATCAACCTGGTGGGCATGTGCTGTTCCGGATCCGAGATGATGTCCCGGCACGGCATTCCCCATGCCGGAAACTTTTCCTCCACCGAGGCGGTGATCGTGACCGGGGCGGTGGACGCCATGGGCGTGGATATCCAGTGCATCAAACAGGGCCTGGCAAAGGTGGCCCAATGTTACGGAACCCACCTGTTCACCACCAACCCGAGATGCCACATCGAGGGGGCCCAGCATATTGAATTCGATGAACACCACCCCAAGGTCTGCACCGATGAGATCGTCATTCGGGCCATCAGCCGGTTCAAAAACCGAAACCTGCCGGTGGAGATTCCCCGCATCGTCAACCCGGGCGTGCATGGGTTTTCCTACGAATATATCAACTACATGCTGGGCGGAACGTTCCGTGGAAGCTACACCCCGTTAAACGACAATATCATCAACGGCCGGATTCGGGGGGTGGCGGGGGTGGTGGGATGCACCAATCCGCGGGTGAAACAGGACTGGGTGCATGTGGAACTGGTCAAGGAGTTGATCAAAAATGACGTGCTGGTGCTTCAGACCGGGTGCTCCCAGATCGCCCTGGCCAAGGCCGGGCTCTGCACTCCGGAAGCCGCCTGTCTGGCAGGCCCGGGCCTGCAAGAGGTCTGTGAAGCCGTGGGCATGCCGCCGGTTCTGGGCATGGGCTCCTGCGTGGACAACAGCCGGATTTTGATCGCCGCAGCCGAGATGGTGCGCGTGGGCGGTCTGGGGGACAGCATCGCCGACCTGCCTGCCGCGGGCGCAGCTCCCGAATGGATGAGCGAAAAAGCCATCTCCATCGGACATTATTTCGTCGCATCCGGTATCTACACGGTCTTTGGGGTGACCTTTCCGGTTGTTGAGCAGACCAAATTCCACAAGCTGCTGTTTGGGGGTCTCGAGGCGCAGGGTCTGGGCAAATGGGGGTACACTCCGGACCCCTACAAAATGGCTAAAATGATGATCGCCCATATCGACAAAAAACGAAAGGCCCTGGGCATCGATAAGGCGCGCGAACGGATCCTTCTGGATATGGCGGATCGGCGTGAAATCGCCGCCTTATAAATCCTTGATTTACGAAATTACCTGTGAAACGATGAAGCGGCCATGAAGGGCTGACCTTCATGGCCTGCGTCTTTAACAACAACCCTACGCCGATTCGTTACCCCATCCTACAGGGGGCGATCTTCCCGAGGAGAATACAAACAATGGGCAAAGGGCAGGTCATACTGGGAGAAACCGTTGATTTCATTACCGGCCAGACCCTTCCCGACACCCTTGACGAAAGGATCCGGCAACAAATCGCCCGATTCTTAGTGGAAGAGAAGGGATACGCCAAACAGGATATCGAAACCCGGATTCCCCTTTCGGTGACCGTGGACAACAGCACCGGCACCGCCGTGGTGGATTTTCGGATCCGCATTCAGAAAAAGTCCGTGATGATTCTGATGTTCGGACCCGGATCCATCGTGACCCGCCAGCGCGCCGCACTGGCCGCCGCAAGGCTTCTGGAGGACTATGCCGTTCCTTACGCGGTGATCACAAACGGGAAAGACGCCCAGTTCATGGATACGGCCTCCGGCAAAAGCCTCGGCGAGGGGCTAAACGCCATAATCTCCAAAAAGAATATCTTAGAAGAATTCGGCCGGCTGGCGTTTGAAGAAATTCCGCAAAACCGCCGGGAAAAAGAGGCCCGTATCCTGTTTGCTTTGGACATCCTCAGCCGACGGGAGTGCAATGAATGCGCCTGCGCGACCTGACCGGCCGCCTGGAATGATCAGGCATGCCTTTAGCTTTACCTTTACGATATAAAGTAGGGCTTAACCCATGTCTTTTATCCGCATACCCGGTCTGACCGGCAGGCTGTATGTACCGGAGCAGGACCCAAAGGCTTTCAAGAAGCACCCCTGCCCGGACTGCTATTTCTGCCAGAGGTGCAGCGATACCCGGTGCCGGGTGTGTCTGCAAAATCAACACAAAAACACGGCTCAACCGGACAAGGATGAAAACCCGGGTATTTGCAAAACGATCCAGAATCCACGCGCCGGCTGAAACGGTGTTTGCGTGGCATGCCCGGCCGGGCGCCATTGAACGGCTCTCCCCGCCCTGGGACCCCCTGAAGGTGATTCAAAAAACAGGCGGAATCGAGACCGGCGCCGAGGTCACCATGCAACTCAAGGCCGGACCGATACCCTACACCTGGCAAGCCCGGCACATTGCATATGCACAAAACCGCATGTTTTGTGATATCCAGATCAAGGGGCCTTTTGCAAAATGGGAGCATACCCATCTCTTCGAGCAGGAAAACAAAACCACCTGCTTTCTCGAGGACCGGATCCGCTACGCCCTGCCCGCTCATCCCATCGGCACGATTTTGATGGACCGCATGGTGCGAAAAAAGCTTACCCGGATATTTACCTACCGGCATCATACCATCGAAGCGGACATCGGGCTTTATCGCGCACGCCCCCTTCAGCCCCTGCGGATTCTGGTTTCAGGCGCAGGCGGCCTGATCGGCTCCGCCCTGATCCCTTTTTTGACCACCGGCGGGCATTCCGTGTTTTCTCTGGTCCGGCGTTCCCCCATGCGGCCAAACGAGATCTTCTGGAGCCCTGCGGCTTCCACCCTTGACTCGTTGAAAATGGAAGGGATCGATGCGGTGATTCACCTATCAGGTGAAAACATCGGCACACAAAGATGGACCAAGGAAAAAAAACAGCGGATTCTGGAAAGCCGCGAGACCAGCACCGGCCTGCTGGCAAAGACCTTTTCAAAAATGGCTGTTCCTCCGAAGGTGTTGGTCTGCGCATCCGCCATCGGATATTATGGAAACCGAGGCGATTCCACGATGACCGAATCCGATGGGCCAGGCAGTGATTTCATCTCTGAGGTCTGCCGGCGATGGGAGGCGGCGGCTGCGCCGGCAGTGGAAAAGGGGGTTCGGGTCGTGTTCCTGCGGATCGGGATTGTTCTCACCCCGGCCGGAGGCGCCCTGGCCAGGCTGCTGCCGGTGTTCCAGGCGGGCCTTGGCGGAAAGATCGCCTCGGGAAGGCAGTACATGAGCTGGATCAGCATGGATGATCTGCTCGGTGCCGTATATTATGCCCTGGTTGATCCCGGCCTGAGCGGTCCGGTCAATGCCGTCTCCCCCGGACCCGTCACCAATGCTGAGTTTTCAAAAACCCTGGCCAGGGTCATCGGCCGGCCGGCGGTCTTTCATGTGCCGCGAAAAGCAGTTGAACTGGTCTTCGGCGAAATGGGAAAAGAAACTGTTCTGGCAAGCACCCGGGTGGCGCCTTGCAGGCTGAATGCGGCCGGATATCCTTTCCGCCACCCGGACCTGGAAACCGCCTTAAGGCACGTGCTGGGAAGGGTTTAATGGCAAACGGTTCGCATTCGGGAAGTAACGATGAGCACAGGTTTTAAAATTTTTATTCTGGTATTGATGGTGCTGGCCCTGGCCTTTGGATTTCTAAGCCTGTTTCTGCCCCATGACATCCCCTACAACCTGGACCGGCTGCATATCTTCCTGTTTAACCTATGCAGCGGTGGAAGCATCCTGCTTTATTTCACCGAAGGACAGAAACACCTATCCAAAAATGTTTACAGTTTTCTCATATTGACGCTCCTTTACGCGGTTTTTGCGTTTTTGGAGATCTATGTTCCTGTCCTGGTGATCACCCTTCTACTGATCCTTCTTGTCGAAACCGTTCGCACGCAGCGGTTTTCCTGGTTTCCCTGGAATATATTCCGATCCGGCACACCGGTTTCTGAAAAGTTTCACCAGGCGGCCCTGCTCTGCCTTTCTCTGGGGCTGCTGATTTCCGCGGCGGTTGTTTTAAACAACCATTTCGTAAAAATCGTTTATCTGCCAAAGCTTCATCTGGACACCTTTTTCCTGGGGTTTTCCTTTCCCCTGTCGCTGATCACCTTCTCCCTGATCTTCTCCATCATGCCCGAAAAAACCACGCTGATCCGGGTTTTGACGAACCTGAGTTTCTGGTCGGTCAACCTCGGGGTCATCCTGTTTTTTCTGTTTATCATCTTTGACCTGCTGGTTCCGCAGGTGGTGGTCACAACCCTTTTGTTTGCCGCGGTGGTCATGGCGTTTATCCTGTTTGCCCGTCTGGGAAAGCAGCTTCAGCAAAAGGCGTTTTTGATATCCGGGATGGGGTTTCTGGTCTATACCGCAGTGACCGGAATTTTATACATCATCTATGAATTTGTTCCGGGGTACTCCCATGACAACCTCAAATGGCTGCTTCGCATGCATTCGTTCGCCTCGCTCTACGGGTGGAACCTCTGCGGCCTGGCCATTATCTGCCGATACCATGACTTTCCACTGCGGCTTCACTCCATGGAAATCATCCTGCTGCACTGGGTCACGGTGATTTTTTTCGCGCCGCTGGGAGGCTATTTCCGGTTTTTTGTGGTCTGCACCCTTGTGTGTTATACCGCGATCCTCTATACGATCCTTTTTACAAAAGGACGTTTACCGATGGTTGCACCAAATTAACCCACAAAATAAAAAAATCCATCATGCCGGACTTTATAAAAATACTAACCCTTCTGATCACAAGCCTGGGCGGGCTCGGGCTTGCCGCTCTTGGTTTCGGGAAAATGGGCATCCCGGTTCCGCGGTCTTTCAGAAAACCGCCCGGCGCTGAAGAATATGAAAACGCCCTGATCAAAAAACTTGAAGACATGAAGGAACATCGGGGCAAAGACTATCAGCCCCGGGCCCGACATGTGCAACCGGATGGACGGCCCACCTATACCAACCGGTTGTTTCTTGAAACCAGCCCCTACCTGCTGCAGCACGCCCATAACCCGGTGGACTGGTATCCCTGGGGTCAGGAGGCTTTTTCGGCCGCCAAACGGCTTGACCGGCCGGTATTTCTAAGCGTGGGGTATTCCACCTGCCATTGGTGCCATGTGATGGAAGCGGAATCCTTCGAGGATATCGAAATCGCCAGGTATCTGAATGAAAACTACATCGCCATCAAGGTGGACCGGGAGGAACGCCCGGATATCGACGCGGTGTATATGAGCGCT
Source organism: Desulfonema limicola (assembly GCA_020722245.1). Taxonomy (GTDB): domain Bacteria; phylum Desulfobacterota; class Desulfobacteria; order Desulfobacterales; family Desulfosalsimonadaceae; genus DYLE01. The sequence goes on along the minus strand of DYLE01000023.1, from coordinate 3,870 downwards.
GTTCAAGTTTTGACGGGTCAAGGCGGATGGCCGTTAAACGTCTGGCTGACCCCGGATCAAAAGCCCTTTTACGGAGGGACCTACTTTCCCGGCCGGGACGGGGACCGGGGGGTAAACGTCGGTTTTTTAACCCTGCTCAAACGCTTACACGCAAGCTATCGCAGCCAGGGGGATCGCGTGGCGGACGCCGGCCGCCAGATCACAGAGGCCATTTCGCGCATGATTTCCACTCCGGCCGGCGGAGGGCTTCCCGGCAGGGAAATCCTGCATCAGGCCGCAGGCTTTTATAAAGACCGCTACGATGCGAAACACGGCGGGCTCAAAGGCCCGCTGAAGTTTCCAAGCAGCCTTCCGGCGAGGTTTCTGCTCAGGTATTCCCGGCGAACCGGGGATTTAAGCGTTCTGGAAATGGTGCGACACACCCTGACAAAGATGGCCGGCGGCGGCATCTACGATCATGTGGGCGGCGGATTCCACCGGTATGCCACGGACGAACGCTGGCTGGTCCCCCACTTTGAAAAAATGCTCTATGACAACGCCCTGCTCGCCATGGCCTACCTGGAAGCCTACCAAGCCACAGGGGTTCAGGACTTTAGACGGATCGTTCAGGAAATTTTAGACTATGTCAAACGGGACATGACCTCTTCCCAGGGCGGTTTTTACTCGGCGACGGACGCCGACAGCCTGACCCCTGAAGGCCGCATGGCCGAAGGGTATTTTTATACCTGGACCCCCGATGAGATGGAAGCGGTGTTGGGCAAAGACCGCGCTTCAATGATCCGGCAACACTTCAACGTCACATCCATCGGAAACTTCGAAGGTCGAAACATCCTGCATACCAGCGAAAACCGGACTGCTGAAAAAGAATTCGAAACGGTTCTAGAAGAATCCAAAAATTTGCTGTACCAGGCGCGCGCACAAAGACCGCACCCCTTGCGGGACGAAAAAATCCTCACCGGATTAAACGGGCTGATGATTTCCGCCTATGCCCGGGCCGGGCTTGGGCTCGGCCACTCCGGGTATACCCGCTGCGCCGAAACAGCCGCCCGGTTTGTCATGGATCATCTTTATGTAAACCACAGGCTCTATCGAAGCTATAAAGATGGCAGGCCGCTTTATGGCGCCTACCTGGATGATTACGCGTTTTTCATCGCCGGCCTGATCGATCTTTATGAGGCCACCCATGACATTCTCTGGCTGGAACGGGCCGTGGATTTAAACAGGGTTATGGAAAAAAACCACGGGGATGAAGCAGACGGCGGATTTTTCATGACCGGCGCGCTTCATGAAACCCTGATCGTACGGGAAAAACCCTGCGAAGACGGCGCCATACCATCGGGCAACGCGGTGGCGGTTTTAAACCTGCTTCGCCTGGCTGAATATACTTTAGATGACGGCTACCGGCAACGCGCTGAAAAAGCATTGACCTTATTTTCTAAGCCCATGCAGTCCGCCCCTTCCGCCATGTCTGAGATGCTTTCCGCCTTTGATTTTTACATGGATGATCCGCTTGAGATCATTATCGTCACGCCCAAGGGCAAGGACCAGGAGGCCGAAGGATTTTTGGCGCAACTCAGAACCCGGTTTATTCCCAACAAAATGATCGTGGTGGTGAACGAACAGGAAATCAACAATACGGCTCAGACCATCGCTTCAGTGACGGATAAATCCGCCATAAACGAAAAGGCCACGGCCTTTGTGTGTAAAAAGGGGGTATGCACTCTTCCCACAAACGACCCCAAAGAGTTTGCTCGGCTTCTGACAACCGGTTCAACCGCCGAACCCGGTTTATAAAAAATTCATTCAAAAATGATTGACATTTCTGCTTCAGCTCAATAGGTATTCTAAAACAATTGCAACAGGAAGTTGCAGCAGGGATTATCCCGCATCACACAACAGTTTTTGAAAAAAAACAAGCCGGGAAGGCGGTGGCGCTTGGAAAAGCAGCCGATGCTCCCGGTTTTTTTGTAGAAACCAGCATGCGAGGGTAGTGTACAAAACAACAACCGGCGTGAAGTATACCATTAAAAAAATTTAAAACATGATTTTCTCAGGAGCACAAGATGACCTCTCCCCCGGATGAGACCCACCTGGCCCTGCTCAAAAAGGTCCTGGCCGGCGAGGCGGATGGAAATGAAAAAAAGCGTTTTTACGAAATCCACAAAAAACGAAGCCTGGAAATTTTGGAAAAACCCCTGGATGCGCTGTTTATCGTTTCTCCGGCTCAGCGGGACCTGCCGAAAAAAGCGAAAATCGACAGGTCCATTCCCTGCACCCTCTGCGGCGAACCTACGATGGCCGCCAAGATGATCGAAAAAGACGGGCTTCGCATCTGCCGCGACTGTAACGGAGGGTGAGATCATGCGATACCTGCGATACATGGTGGTGGGCCTTTTGTGCATGACCGCGTCCGGCTGGGGATTTTTGCGCACCGTCGCCTGCGCCGAAACTCTATCCCCCGCATCGACGGTGACCGTCATCGACGCCCTGGGCCGAAGCGTCACTATCCCACAATCCGTAAAACACGTGCTCTGCTCCGGTTCCGGATGCCTTCGGCTCTTGACCTATCTTAAAGCCCAGGATCGGATCGTGGCGGTCGACGACATGGAAAAACGGAAAACACCGGTTGACCCGAGGCCCTATGCCCTGGCCAATCCGCAGTTTAAGGATTATCCGATGTTCGGCGAGTTCCGCGGCCAAGACAACCCCGAATTGATCCTCGCCCTGGATCCGGCGCCGCAGGTGATCTTTAAAACCTTCATCGGCATGGGCACGGACCCGTCGGAGCTGCAACAAAAAATCGGCATTCCCGTAGTCGCTCTCTCCTACGGAAACCTTGGCGCGTATCGCGAGGACCTCTACCGGTCCTTAAGGATCATGGGAAGTGTTCTTGAAAAAACCGACCGGGCCGAGGCGGTGATCGGCTACCTCAACCAGCTCATTGTCGATCTGAAAAACCGCACCGCTTCCGTATCCAGGGAGCAAAAGGTATCGTGTTACGTAGGAGGCATCGCATTTAAAGGGCCTCATGGATTTTTATCCACGGAACCGACCTATCCGCCGTTTACCCTGATTCAGGCTGAAAACATCGCCTACGATCCGGATCAGACCTACAGCCCCCAGGCTTACGCCCAGATATCCAAGGAAAGGCTGATTGCGTCCGATCCTGACGTGATCTTTCTGGATCTCTCCAGCCTGGCCTCCTCCCCCGGTTTCAGCAGCCTTGAAGAGCTTGCCTCGGACCCGGCCTACCGCCAATTGAGCGCTGTGCGCAAAGGGAGGGTTTACGGGGTCATGCCGTATAACTCGTATGCCCAAAACTTCGGCGCGACTCTTGCAAACGCCTATTTTGCAGGGAAAATTCTCTATCCCGACCGGTTCTCCGATATCGATCCGGCAAACCAGGCCGATCAGATTTTTCAGTTTCTCGTGGGCGCGCCGGTCTTTGATTTGATGGACGCAAGCTTCGGCGGCAGGATCTTTGATCCGGTTAAGCTGCCGAATCAGAACGATTTGAAAGAATCGCATAACCCGTAGATGCATCTTTCCCATACCGAAATACCCGAGTACTATAAAGCCTATACCGGCCGGAAGGTTTTCTTTATTATCGGCGGCCTGATCGTTCTTGCTCTGCTCTTTATCCTGTCGGTTTCCGTGGGCGCGGTTTCGATTCCCGTAAAGGAGCTGATCCTTTCGGTTTTTGGAAAAACCACGGCCGCCAAATGGGAGATCATCATCTGGAAGATTCGCATGCCTCAGGCTCTGACTGCTGTTGTGGGCGGAGCGGGCCTGGCCCTTGCCGGCGCCATCATGCAGTCGATCTTAAGAAACCCCCTGGGATCTCCGTTTACCCTGGGCATCTCCCATGCG